>NZ_KV832031.1:130564-147691 GCF_001837325.1 Streptococcus sp. HMSC065H07 | reverse complement strand
ACAAAAATCGATTAATTCGTCACGATAAGGTGTGGCAGTTTTCAAGTTAATTCGAGCTACATAATTCATATTTCTTACTTCTTTAAATAACAAAAGACTACAATGAAGAAAAATAATGAGGTATTGCTGTTAGATACTTTATGTCATTAAGGCTATTCTCTTCGAAAGATATTATAACACTCCACAATAGAAGGTTCACTATAAAAATATAACCTATTCAAGCTTTTATATAAGATTAAGACATAGTTTCCTTGTTCATTTCTCAAAACTACCTATAATAACCGATTTGATCTTTACCCCGCTAATTGCACTATGCTTTCTTTAACGCGTCCATCAAATTCTACTAACTTAACTCTCTAATAATCAGAGATGTGACACCCCCTAAGCCCATTGTGTCCTATCTCATAAATTGATAAAATTTTCTTGTAGTTCGATGAAACTACACTCGAAAAATAATCCTTTCTGTCTCTAATCCTCCTAATAGAAACAGAGACTCCTAATCAATCTAGTTCACATCCATAATCTCCTATAAAACCAGATGTGAACAGACCTCCTTTACAACTAGGGCCATTGCCCTAGTTTTTTTTTTATCTCTTGAATTATCAAATTAAGTACATACTTTCCTCTTATAAGACTTCATAAGATGTTTTCCGGTTATGACATTTTCGTGGCTTATTATTAAGTTTGTTCTCCCACAGCTGAATGAACTGATTATCAACCATTGTTAGATCACTTCCATTTGGAAAATACTCTCATAGTAGTACAACTCACGCACATGAATAATTCTACATGCTCTAAAAAGCTTTAAAATCAGTAGTAATACTCCAAATTTAGTAAATAAAAAAGACACCCTGCAAGGTGTCCTGAATTAAATTCACAGTAAATGTCGTAATATAGATAAACTCATCTTTAGATATAAATAATCTTACAAAATGCATCTATGCTATCTTATTCTCTAATTAAACCTACTTTGATAAATTAAATTAAACAACCATTGAAGATTGATAAAGGGTTTTGTTTGAACCTTCATAATTGGGGAAAAATCTTCCCTAATCTCTCGTTTAATTTTCGATTCATTAACTTGAATTCTTTTTGCTTCTTCTGAAAAATAACTGACGTCCTCAAATCTAAACGTACTGTCAAAACCGACAGTCATATTATCCTTATCATATAAAAAGCTTCCTAAGGATTTTGTTAGAAAAGATTTACTTTTAGTATTTATAATAGCGTTTGTTCCATCATCATCATATCTAATATTGTCAATTTTAGGAGTATAAATCCATCCCATATTCTCTACCAACATAACTAAATCCGGTTCTGTTCCCTCCTTATGAGGAATATGCTGAGCATAATAAACAGAGTTAAATTTTAAATTACAATAAGTATAGAGACTCATAAACAAGACTGTAAGTAGTCCCACAAAAATCCCTAAAATAATTCTTTTTTTCATTGTCATCTTCTCTTTCCTCTTCTACGACCAAACAATCTCTTGACTGGATTAACAACAAAACGTTTCACAGCATTTACGACAGGTCTTGCAATATAACGTTTTGTTGCTTTTGCAATTGGTCTAACAACTTTCTGATAAATTGGTCTAACAATTGGTTTCACAACACGGTTGTAAACAGGTTTAACTATTTTATTATAAACTGGTTTTATAATGTTCCTATTGACAAACCCAGATACTGGTTTAACGATACGATTATAGACTGGCTTACTTATATTGTTGTAAACCACTTTACCAACAGGTTTAACCACTGTATTATTAACAAACTGTACAATTGGTTTAGCAACGGTTCTAATACTATTATATACTGGTTTTGCGATTTTATTAATAGTAAAATTAGCTACTGGTTTGATGAAGTTTTTGTTAATTTTAGAAACGGTTTGTATGGTATTATTGCTCATTCTAACCAAATTTCTTCTAATTGGAGTAGTAAGGTTTTTCTCGAAGAATTTTAGCGGTTTTTTGATAAAGGTAATAACTTGAGACTTTAATGGTTCCCAAATGTCTGTTCGAAAAGTTCCAAGCGGGTCTTTAAACAACCTTCCTACAAAAGCTTTAATGTCTTTTAGTTCTTTTAATGCAATCAATGCTAGACCAGATAAACTTGCAACGCTTCCAATTAATAAGAGACTCATATATCTATCTGTAGGTGTATTTTTCGACTGCTCTTCTAAGGCCTGATAATAATATTCTTGGCGTTTTTGTTCCAAGTTATCTGTACTGTAATATTTTTCAATGGCTTGATCAAGATCCATATCTTTAAACTCACTATGATATCTCAAGATATAAGCATCAATATCCGTGAACAAATCCTTTTTATCGATAGTCGTTAGCAGGTCCCCCACTAAGGAGTTATTTTGGAAGAGAATCTCTTCAGTAGATAAACGAGTATTATACGGGGACAGCCCTGCAAATAATTTAACTATTTCTTTTAAAAATCCACTTCTATAAGAGGTAGCAATTGGAGCAGCCAGATGAGGAAAGTCGATTGGATAATTTTCATTTTCATGTAGTCGAGATAATAATTTGCTTACTTCCCTAGATAGACTATTCGAAGCTTCGCCAAAATCATTTGTCATTGATTGTAGCTTATCATCAGCATATGAAACTCGAGCAATGGCATTTGCAATTGTATGATTAATTTTATCATGATCGTTACCATATTTTTTCCGAGCTTCATCACCAACCGACTTAATATAAGTAAGAAAGTCCTTTTTTTCATCCATAGTCATATTGGTATTGACTAAGAATGGATCTTTCTGCTTCCCATTTTTTGATGGTTTTTCTTGACTCTTTTTTTGACTCTTAGGTATAGTTTTTGGAATTGGTAAACCTGGACTATTGTATTGTTCTATTCCTAAATGGTTGCCATAATGAGAAAAAGTCGGCGTTGGAACATAGCTTTTTGAAGAATGGTATTGCACTCTAGTATTAGTATCATATGATTGGCTAGCACTATTTGGTGGCACCAAAGGATGACCAACTAAAGCGATCTGTGACTGAGATTCTTTACCTTTATTCTTATTTATCAGAACTTGATGTATAGGTTGCTGAATTTTCTTATAAGTAAAAACCTTTGTAAGTGGTTGGTTAACCAAAACTTCAAATCTTTCTGGCGTTCTATAGCCACTAATTACTTTTGGTGTATGTGTCACCTTTTGGCCATCAAGTGCAATATATTTCACACTCTCAGATAAGACTTTGCCATTTTCATCTTGGAATTTTAAAGTAACTGGAAATTCTTTCTGATAAGCAAACTGAATCCTTGTCCTACCCCAGCTTTCTGAGAATTTCTTTACATCAATTAAGCGATAGTCTTTAATACTTATAGAATCAACCTTATAAGATTCATCATCAAAGCCTTTATAAAATTCTGTCTTCTTCAGTTCTTTGCCATGATTGTCTACATACTGAACTATAATGGACCTAGAAATGCGAGATTTGATATTTGCTTGTAAACTGCTTCCAAAAATGTCATATCGAACAGCCATTGGATAGGAATAAGAATCATTAACTCTTTCTGGTGCTGGCGAATAAAAGGTATAATCAAAATTTGAAATAAAACCTGCACCTAAATAGCCACCCTTCGGCAAATCCTTAGACCCATTAAGTCCTACTACACCCGGTGTTGCATCATAAATAATGCCATCTTTTTTTACAAGATTAGACTCCGTTGGAATAATTTCAACCAAATTTGCAAGATTGGTCTGTACCCCTTGGGCTGCATCAATATCTGTTGATATGAAACTTACTACCACAGGCTGTTCTATTTTCGTTCCATGCTTGACAATTTGATAATGGAGAGCAAGATTGCTCGCATTATTATATAAGATAACAATTGAATTTCCTGTTGCACCCAAGATTGACTGCTCTCCAGCAAATCCAAGTCCTTTAGGACGATTATCATTGTATCCAGAGTTAGAGGCCCATTCATCTTTATCACTTTCTAGAACAGTCCACAGCAAGTCTAACTCTATCCCTGATAAAGTCTTACCTATATAATTGATACGACCGCTATCTCCTACATTCGTGCTATAAGCTATAACAGGTGTAGAGGGTGTATTAGAAGCCCCAAACCTCTCAGGATCATTTATGATACCATTTTCTTTTCCCTGTATAATTTCGGTATAAGTCTTGTCTGACCAATGAAGTCCCTCTTCTGTTAAAAAGTTATCATCAGTTAAGTTATTTCCTTCAAGATTTATTTCAACATCCTTAAAGAAATCAGTGCCTGTAACTGATGGGTCTACACCTCCAGAAATTTCAACATTAGTAATAGTCGGTTCGGTACTTCCATTCTTTTCGTCTTGCTTCAAACTTGAAAGTGAATTCGCATTATTTCCTATAATTATCTCATGCGTAGCTGGTTCCTTTGTATCACTTACATTAGTATCTGTACTTGTTGTTACATTTTCATCAGCTTTAATATTATAGGAGTTCAAAGCTATAACAGAAGCAAAAAGAAATATCCCATATTTAACAAATAATTTCACAACATCTCCTTTTAATTTTATTGAATATTAATATTATCGAAAAATTTAATCCTTGTCAAGAGATATAACTTCCGAAAAAATAGTAATAAACACTAAAATATACTTCAATTAAGGAAAATATTGTCAATGAAACAGCATCTTTTGTCCTACTTGAAATGGTGCTGTTTTGATTCAAAAATAACTTCAATACCTAAAACAAAACAAGAACTTTATGATCTTCATGCCTATGTTCACTTAAAAGCACTTCACCAAATTGTACCCCGCTATCCTCACTGACTCGTTCCTGGCAATCGACACAATATAATTCTCTAGCCAATCGCTGTTGTCGCCCACCTACATAGACCACCTCTTCCATTCCAGGCAACATATAAGGTAGCATGGTATCAACCAGCTCATCAAAATGTGATTCATCGTTACTTAAAAAGAAACGTGCAGGATGGTCACTATTATCAAAATCTCCAATGGCCACAAGACTATCTTCTTCTGTCAAGAGATAGTAATAAGCAGCTGTGCGGTCTTCTGTGTATCGAAAGAATAAATGTGATTCATGACAAAATGGGCATGTTCTATACTTATGACCAATAAATGATTTTAACCAACGTACAAGCAAATCCGATAAAAAAACTTTGATTCCCTTAAACCAGAACAAGACATTAGGTAGAATGAAACCAACAATTAAAGGGATAACAGTTAGATCATTGTCCACCACCAAAAGATAAAACTGGAACATGGCCGTTAGTCGTAGAAACCAGACAATCGTATTAAGAAAAATCTGATTCGTGCCACTCAGAAAAGTACTGACTATTGTAGACTCTTTATTCTTCACAAAAGTAAGAGTAACACACTTGATAGCAAACATAACTACAAACATAATGACATAGGCTAACATTCACTTACCTCATTTTCAGCATCAGTAAATTCAGAAGCTACATCTCCCAAAAGAGAGATTAACTTAAAAGCACCCAAGGTATTATCTTGACTTAAATTGGCAAGCATACGGTCAAGAGTCTTTAAACAACGTTTCTTCTCCGAGAGTTTCCGTCTATCCAATAAAGCACTATCTTCTAAGTCTTCTGTGTCACTAGAAGAACGTAGTTCATTTAGATCATAAATATCACCAACGTCTAGGACTGATAGCTTACGAAGAACCCTAGAAACGACTAATGAAGAATAAGTCTGCGCGTGCTCTAGAAGCGCAGCAGACTCTTTCAAATTTTGAATGATGGTGTCTCTTTTGGCCAATTCTTCCTCATCTAAAAGCAAAGCATCCAAAGGGAAAAGTTGTTCCACGATTGTCTTTTGAACTTGTACGACAGAGTTACTTTGTCTCAAACCAGTGCTAGGAACAAAATGCTTTCCATCTACAACTATAAGTCTTTTTCCTAACCACTTGTCAACAATACCACGCTCGCTAGACACTACAGTACCATCCATACGTGTCCTTTGAATAGCAACCTCGTTACCTACTTTTAGGCTAGCAATCCATTCTGAAATATCTTTTTTTGATAAATACATTATTTTGTTTCCTCCCTTGCGACTGACACAATATCATGGATAGCATCCTCATCAAGACGAGGTGCAGCATGCTTCCCTTCAGCCATGCGTTCAATACGTTTGGACCATCCACCAGAGTTCTTATCCTTATGATAGATAACTGCTGTTGCTGCTTTCTCTACTCCCATAGCTTTAGCTAAATCCTTGCCACTTTCGTCAAGAACATTAACATAGATAATCTTGTTTCGTTCTTTTTCAGTTAAGCTCTTATTGAGTACTGGAATTGATTTTTGACAGTAAGGGCAATCAGGTCGAAAGAACACATATATCTCTGAAGCTGTATTTTTCTTATAAGGATAAATGACATTATCTTCTTTAAAATAATCAAGCTGATTTGATGTAATTTTTGTTGCGTGGAAACTTTGTTGCGTGAGTTCCTGGTCAAAAACCGTCGTAACCATACGATTACTATAACTGTATTCATTCTTATAACTAGAGGTAAAACCAATCAGAATTACAGGTAACATAAATAACCCAAGAACAACTTTAGTCGATGTAAACTGATGGGCATGGTCCACACCTTGATATACGATATAAAAGGTCGTAAGAACCCAAGGTAAGATAATCCCAAAAAGCAAACCAAACCAATCAAACGGAAATGCATAGACAACCCTATGGTTCACTACAACTACCATCAAAATAGATAACGTCACAAGGATCGCATAGCTAATATACCAACCCTTGTAAAGAGGATTATCCTTTAACTTGGGGAATGCATCACAAAGGGTTTTCCAAGCAGATTCAATTTTTATTTTCATTAATTACCGTTACCTTTCAATCTTTTTTATCTTTAAAACAACACCAGATACTTACAACAAATTCAAACTATCATGTGACTTTCTTACATATTTTTAAATAGTTGAGAAAATGATTATATGTTGCAGTTGCTGCGCGTGACTTATTCTTTTTTCGCTGATAAGAATTCATCAACCTTCTTGATAACCTCGTTATGTGAAACAAATAACGTATAGAGTGTTGGTATGATTAATACGGTTTGCAAAATCACTTCCAGCACATTATTCAGGGTTAGCGAATGCCATGATAGGAAAAAAGTAACTACCGTAAACAAGTACAAAATAAAATATGTAACAAGAACTAGCCAAGCAATCGTTAAGAAAATAAAGTAGTTGATTTTACCGATAACTTCATCACTTACTAGGGCCAATCCTTTCAAAAGTCTTGGTCTTTTTACTACGATTACAACTACAAGCGAAACAACTAACCATACAATTCTTCTTCCTAAGTATTCCAAATAATCCATTCACAAACTCCTTTACTCTATCTATAAACAATAATGAAATAATCATCAAAAGGAAGTTTGATTTTTTCTGGCAAGACTTCTTTTGGGAACACAATGATCATATGTTCATACTCTATTGCGAATTCTTCATAGAGACTAGTTAAATGTGGAATCAAGTCACTTTTGATATATGCCATAGGTATCATAGGGTACTCTTTCAATTCCCATGAGTCAGTTTCAACAACAGCTGATAACTGGAATTTGTCATCATATAAAGGTTCTGATATCTCCTTAACGAGATAATCTATTTTCTGCAGTTCAGAAAAATCATAAGCCTCGCAATCACACCAATCTTTATGATTTGAAAACATCTTTTCTTGAATGATTTCGACAATAACGTCAGAAGCATTTGTTGTTGTTTGACTGAACAAAGAAATACTTTTACGCTTTAACATGTCATGTCCAGTTACACCTTCAACCTCGACCTCATTTACATATTCCAAAAAGTTCATTAAACGTTTAGATACTTGCGTATTATCTTTACGGCTATTCTCGAAAACGAAAAATAAACTAGAATTTTCAAATGCTGGTTCTTCTGCGTAACCAAATATTTTAGAAAGTAGAATTGTTTGACGTTCTGTTGCTCGATCATACTCAATAAAAAAAGGGTTATCGTTCACAAATACAACAGCATCAGGAACCATTAAAAGATTAACCCGACTAATAGGAAATACGACTTGTATGTTTAGGTCATAAACAGACTTGTCTTGGTTTTTAAAGAAAAGCTTGTTTAAGATTTTAGCAACTAATCGTCTGGTCTCTAGATCATGAATATTTACGGTTTGAGGTTTCCCTCCTAGAAGGTTATTACTGACAATGCTATATACTGACCTATCATATTCTGTCGTTGTTGTTAGCAACCGTATTTTATCAATCCCCTTAATCATAGTAAGCAACCAGGTACTAAAACCTTTGTTCAGATAATATATTTTTCTCTTACCGCTTCTAGCATCCGAACATGCTGAAATAGGATGATTCACCTTTCCAACAAGACGATAAAACCATGAATTAGGGGTTTTGGATTTTCGAGTTACTGCAGTATAAATGAGGTCTATGATTTCCTTATCAAAATAACCAAACCTTAGTAAATGATAAAAGATGATAAGCTCCTCTTCTGAAAACGACAGTGAGGTATTTTGCTTTTTTGAAACAAAATAAGTAGCTATTTTATTTCTCTGGGTGTAATGAATTTTATTTTTTTTATTTGAAATAAGTGAGGTAAAATCTCTATTTTTTATATCTTGCATTTTGTAGTCCTAAAATAGTCAATCAATAGGGTATATAGTCTGGTCTTTTTTCGAAGAGTATAGATATTATTTTTAAAGTTATGCTTAGCCTTTGATATAGACCTGCTCAAGCATTCCTTTGTACCCGTAAAATACTGATTGATACTTTCATCTCCTCTCATTCATAACGTCGTAGTTTATTTTTATAACGATAATCTCTAAAAAACATGGGTTATTCTAGCTAAATAGTAATCACTATTTACTCATTTATAATGTACGAGTTTCTAATATTAGTCGTCAACCCTATAAATACAGTAAACTCTTAGACTTTTGTTCTCTCTATACTTTCATTCATAAAATCTGGTTATCACATAACACTCGTAACAACTGATTTTATGGGACTTTAAGCACTTAATAACTACTATTAGGATTCATTTATAATAGGTCGCTATTGTGTTCAGTATACCCTAGAATAGATTATTTTCAAGGGAGTGACATGGGTTGACTTTTAATATTCTTGCTCTATACTATTAGATATAATTAATAATTAAGGGGCAATTTATGGCAGGAAAAAACAAAAAAACTGAATCAGATTTTATTAAGGAACTTGAAGCTCTAGAACAACAAAAGAAAGAAGCTACAGAGCAACTTAAAGCCTATCTGAAATCACAAACAGATAAACTAGGCCAAATCTATTTCGAATTGAAAAAACTAGAAAATCCAGATTTATCTATTGATGATTTAGTTGTTGAAACACAAAATAAGGTCAAAGAGGTAAAGAAGGAAATTAAGAGAAAAAGAGCAGAAGAAAAAGCAAGAAAAGATGCTGAGAAAACTAACAAAGAAACGTATAATGACTCTCAAAATTAGAACAAAAGCAACGGAAATTTCCGTTGCTTTTTATGTTATCTAAAACCCCTCTTCCTCATCAATATCCATTTGTCCTACATTACTTTTTAAAGTTTTAGTTGCTTTCTCACGAGCTACACGAGACAACTCTTGAGGTAATTCAAACTCTTGATTAGGGGCTTGAATATTTTGAGTATCGACTGTTTCGGGTGTAGATGATGGAGCTAGGATCACTCTTTGAGTTATTTCTTTATCCTTCAACTCACCAATATCATTTTTGCTTTTTACAGTTTGTCTTTCTTCAACAACTGGTGGAATTTCTGAGTTATTGACCTCCTCTTTTTGCTCAATATCCTCTGTTACCTCTTCACTAATTGAAGTGCTTTCTCTATGTTCTGTTATACTATCGTTGACTAAGATTGTTCTTTTAACTGATGGTGAATCATCTTTTTTACCAACTGTATCATTTACATTACTATCAACATTTGGCACCTTAACATCCATGATTGCTTGCCATTCTTCGTCAGTAAAATCACTTTCATAGAGGTGGCTTTCAGACTCTTTTTGAGCATAATATTCTATCACTTCTGCTCTCCACATTTTATAGGCTTTTGCAATTTCCGGTTCTTCCTCTCCAAGACCATAAACCCTATTGAAAGGTGTATGTGAGACGAAAGAGTCCTTCGAAATATCCATTTCAAAATGCGGAGATGTTGTCAAATAAATCATATTTGAGACTTCATCATCACTGACGATAACAGCACCAACTTGGAATTTCTCTAGGTTATTTGCATCTCTAGCAGTGAAGTTATCTTCTTCTACTACTTCCTCTGAAGTCGCACTGGAGTTACCTTGATTCCCTGCTAAAAGGTCATCGTTTGCTGCACGTTTGGTTTCTTTAAGAGCATAATGTTTTCCTCCTGATCGTAGATTAATGAACTCTACAACCTTTGTTGAGGTTTGTTGGAAGGTAAAGGCATTACGATAAGACATCTTGATTGCATCAGCTCCAGATTCGCCAATAGAGTCCCTAATTTGCTCGTCATGTTGATAAGCATGCATAACTGGAACATGGAACTTACGAGACTCATCTAGGAAGTTACTATCATTACCTGGCATCAAATAACCATTCTTTTCATCTTCATAAAAAGCAAAGAATGGAGACTTATCTGGGAGACGTCTTTGAGCAGCATTTTGCATAACTAATGTTACCATCTGTGCTACCATTCGAGACTTTTCTTTACCAAGAACACCTTTAGCAGAATTGACCAAAATCATTCCACCCGTTTTTAAAACAATATCTAAATCTTTGGTACTTTGAGAGAAAAATACACGACGAATTTCTGGTGAAGATGATAGGTCATCAATAACTGCTTTTAGACCAGACACGTTAGCATCAAAGGTATAATAATATTCCTCTGTGTACGAATTTAATTGATGAGCATTGATGAAATAATCATAAGAACTTTGGAGGTTTTCAAGTTTATTTCTTTCATCATTAAAGGCGTTTATAGCTTCATGAACATTCTCTGGTCTAAGGATAGTATCAAAAAGTTGTTCGTGTTCACGATTGTACTCTGATTCCTCTAACCACTTTTCTTTTTCCTGCTTTAAGAACGCTTCATGCTTTTTCAACGTTACTTCAAAAAGCCTTTTCTTTCGATTGAGTAATTGTTCAAAAACAGCAATATAGGCTTCAATCCAATCACTAGAACGTAACATATTTGAGAATTCAGTTAGTGTTGGAGACTTACCTTTTAACATATAATTTATTGGGGCATCTGGTATCAACGCAACCTCTTTAATGACCGTAATGATATTATCAGTAAGTTGTCCTTCTTGGTTAAGAAAGAAAGAAGAACCAGTCCCACTTGGATCACTAAATCGTTTAAATAAGTCTCGAACAGCCCCTTTTACCTGAGTAGTATCTCCATCCAAAATATTAATTGCACCAGTTCCTGGGTTAGTAGGATCTAGAGTCCAAATCATTTCATCAGGGAAGCCCATTTTATGTGCGTACTTAACAATTGTGCCATACATCGAACCTGATGGTTCAGTCATATAAATACCATTTGTAAGCTCTGCAGCATAACCATTGTTATACCACTGCTCCAACAATTCACGTCTTTTGTTCTTACGTTCAAACTCTGTGCTAAAGAATTCTTGTTCCAGTTTTTCATCTACTTTCATCAAATACTTACGATAGGATAATAGATAGTATTTCATATTTTCCATATCCTGTAGCATTGCTGGAATCAGAATCGTTGCCGATTTACCAGTACCAATCAAACCAAAGATAATAGTGTGATAAGTCCTCTCGTTAGCATGTAAAATCACTTGCTCTCCAGTTTTAGAGTTAAGCCCCATAACCAAATTCGCTTGACCTTTTTCATCTTGATTATGAACAATATTACTTAATACACTGTCTTGGAAGTAACGTCCTCCTAGCCATTGCTCAACCAATTTCTCGTAGGTTTTTTCAGCAATTCCAGTTGCATAACTATTATAAAAAATAAGACCAATTGCTCCAATCGGAGTTAACAATAACAAACTGTTGAACCAGTCAGCTCCTATTAAAGGTTTGAGGGTATGATAACTTAATACAATACCTGTCTGACTTCCATTTGGTATTGACCAGGGCATATATTTGAGATAATTATCTGCTACATCATACATACGATTGATGAGGGATAAGATAAAGTTATTGATTGTTAGTACATATAATCCAGAAGATATAAATACTGCTGCTAGTGCTGCTCTTATAGCATACTTACCAATAATCTTCTTTCGTTCTGCTCGTTTTAAGGTATCATATTTTTCAAATAACACGAAAATTTGACGACTTGTAACATTACTGTGCCATACACCAATGTATAAAACTAAAGCCATATTAACGAACAAGAATATAAATAAAGATATAAATACCCAATTAGGCAAACGCCATCTAAAGATAAACATAATAATATTGAAAGCAAATAATCCAAAAGATATATGATATACCCAATCAATATATTTTCGCCAACAATACAGCAAGATATCTATTGTTCGCTTACCATTTGTATAATAACGATTAAAAAATAATTTCAAGATCTTCCGCATAAAGCACCTCTCTAGTAAGCAAACATTTTTTTCAAGAATTCCATAAATACGACAATAGCAATCGGACTTATTATTCCAAGTCTAATGAATAGATTTCGTCGAGGTAGACTCGTTGTTTTCTTACCTTCTGTAATCAACCATTGATAGTGATATATGTATCCCTGTATGAAACCATATGAAGGTAATATCCCAACTGCTAGAATTTCTATTAGGGTAAAGACCTCTACGAAACTAATCATAGAGAAGTCACCACTTTGTGCGCCCCCCTTTGATATCATTGCAAGTCCATAGATGATGAATATGGGAACAAATGTAACGATATATAAGAATAAAATTGATTTTAAGGCAAAATTTACTCCCATGATTTGTTTCTCTGGATTATTGATAGATTTAGCATAACTCCACCTACCGATACCGATGAAGACCAAGGTAATAGGTAAGACATACCGAATAAAGACTATCAGATAATAGACAATAGCATTGATATTATGATGGTTCATTGCCCCTCCTTGTTAAATTTTTATGATCTGAACGTAAACAAAAAGTTCCCATTTCAGAGGGAACTATATGCAACTCAACTAGTGAAAAATGTTGATAAGATTTTACTGTTCACACGATTTGGATAGAAACTATTGAAACGTGATTTGATACGAAACAGACATTTTTTCTCTTCCGTATTCTGTGAATTACTGCTCACTTCTTCAGTTTTTTTAGCCACTCGACGCCCCCTGCTCTTTGCGTCTACCCAGCGATAATGAGCATCTTGAATAACAACTGAAATTTCATCTCCTTGCTTAAAAGGAACTCGATTTAAAGAACCCGAGTCCTTCATTTTAATTTTGATTCCTGGAAAGTCAACCAACTCTACTGTATGTAGACTCTGTGGATCAAAACTGATAAATCGCACTTTAAACAATCGTCCTATGACTTTCTTATCATCAATCATCTCAATCAAAGCATCTTGAGGTGCTTCTTCGAGAACTTTCATATCTCCCTCGATACGAATATAGTCATGGATAATGTGACGTTCTCTTTGATTTGGACTTGGTTTTTGGGTATTGGCCCCAGTAATTTTAAATTCCACCCTATCAAAGACTGATACTACTTCGTCTAGGTTAACAAATGAAGAATCACACTCATAACTTACCCTATGTTTTGGAATGAATACCGTTTGTAATTTTTTGGTCATTACCATGATACCTGCATTGCTACCATTGTTAATCACAGCAGATACAATACCTTCATGAGTACGTTCCAAGATATTTTTTCTATCTCGATTACGAGAAGAGTTATCTTTACTCTTTTCAATTTGCTGAAGAAGTTGATAATTAGTTAACCACTCAGCTAACTCAATACTACCTTCAACAACATAGTTTGATGGGTTATTGATAGTTAGTTTATAATTGTCGATAGTTTGGATATGGATTTCAGTTAATTTACAAGGAAAAATCCGTCCAACCATTTTAAAGAAATCCTTTGGCTGGCGGAAGCCTGATTCTGTTTGTTTAATATAAACTGCTGTTCCAGCAAGTTCTCCATTTTGGATACGCCCTACTAACATATCGCAGAAAGCTACACCTTCACCGATAGGACGACCATTTCTATTTCTAGGAATAAATGGCTGTGTTTCAAGCACATTTTCTACCACAACTGATACAACCTTATTAGTTGCTTGTTCTAACAAATACTCATCTTCAGTATTTCCAAGATCAATATATGGGAGTGTGTAGTTTCGAATGATATCTGAGACTTCTTCTGGAACACATTCAATTTCTGGTTGCTCAAACCATTGTTCTTGTTCATCTTTCCTATCTGCAACAACCAATGTTTTAAATTTTTGCTCCCCTAAACTAGCATAATGGACGTTCTCATAACCGTCCTCTCTTATAAGTTTAAGTGCTTTCATATGTTTCTCCTTTAATGTCTTTTTTGACATTAAAAGCATAACAAAAAAGGTCACTACCTGTAAGATAGTGACCCCCCTTGACTTTTGTTAATTCATAGCGATAAGAAGCCCAACACCCAAGACTATAATTGGTGTAATTAAGGCGAAAATTGAAAAGATTTTCTTGGCAATACCGATGGCAACATAGAAGAAACTCGCTAATGTTAGTAATAGAACCAAGATCATAAACATAATTCTCACCCTTTCTTCTGGCTCTGTTTTAATTATTATTATATAGATTTTTGATATCAATGCAAGGCTAGAGAGCAACAAATCAAGAGATATCTTTAAAAATCCATTATATCAACAAAAAAGAGGCTATACCCCCCCCCTTTTTTGTTGTTCAAACGCTTACGCTGATTCTTATTTTAGCATAAAACATTCTATAGTCAATGTTAGTAATTACTTGTGGCTGTACCATCTAAGTAGTTAATATTAGCATTCTTTGAAACATTCTGAAGTGTGACCGAACTCACATTTCCATCACTCGTTGCTAATCCTGCTTCTGATAGTTCAACTCCATATTGAGTCCCATTTTCATCAAAGGATGTCCAGTAAAGCGTCACAGTCCTAGGTACTAACTCATTGTCAGTATAGTTTGCAACAACACAATAATCTAAGTACATATTTTGGTTTTTCTTCAACCATTTGGCTAGTGCATTTTCGTAGTATAGCATACCGTTTGGATTATTAGCATCCGTTTTACTATCAGACATCGTTCCTGCATTCAAATAGCGTGTCATAGGTACTAGATTTTTAATTTCAGAATTCAATCCAGAAAACTGATAACCAATAAGATGGCCACGATTCATCAGATAAGCTTTTTTGACTTTTCCAGACTCATCTTCGTACTTAAAACGATAGTTATGCCAACCGACTGGATCAACATTAATTTTACTTTCCCTATCATCTTGTGGTTTATCCGAATACTTTAGTCTGATGTGACCATATGTTGCTCTACCAAGACTATCCAAATCTCCATTGACCATTAGCTTATGGTTTTCAAAAGGCAATGGACTGTAGTTGAAAGCATCAGACTTTACACCACTTGTTTTAGAAGAACTGTTTCCTGTTTCCGAAGATTCTGACTTGGGAATAAATCTCCCAAATAATTTTCCGACATCACTTGAATTGGCATGCTCCCCTTTACTAATAACATTAAAGCCACTAGATAAAATACCAGGTACATTAATTCCTTGGGACATACCATATCCAGCTATACAAAACATAACAATAATAGATATCGGTATCCAAATCAGA
Source organism: Streptococcus sp. HMSC065H07 (assembly GCF_001837325.1). NCBI lineage: Bacteria > Bacillati > Bacillota > Bacilli > Lactobacillales > Streptococcaceae > Streptococcus > Streptococcus sp. HMSC065H07. The sequence goes on along the minus strand of NZ_KV832031.1, from coordinate 131,958 downwards.
TTGCCAAGACAACCTCTTTTTTCATTGCTTTTTTTTAGCATAAGACCTCCTTAAATCTCTATAAATTCATTATAGACACAGGAGTCTCTATTCGTAACCCAGTGACATCAAAAAGGCCTCAAGTGGCCTTTTACTAATATAGGATTTTATCAATATTATTATTCGATAAATCTTATGAGGTGATTCTTGTCTAAACTATAGCCTTGTATTTCAGCAACTTTCTTAATATCACCTGTCTCTTTATAGACAATAGAGGCGTGGCTGTCTTTTAAAATACTAGGCGTGATTACCTTTCCATAAGCATGTCCAATGTTCTTTGCCAAATGACCTATTGTATTTCTTCCCATAGGCTTTTTCAACATGGTTAAAAATAATGATGGTATAGAAGGATCCAAATCCCAGCGTCCCCGGCGTTCCTTAACAAATGGAGCTATGTAAGGAACTGTGAAGGGTAGAAAACGTATAAACTGTTTCTCGTTGTTTCTAACAACCCAAATTCCTTTTTTACGCATATCAATATCCCTGACTGTCAAGTTAACAACTTCTTGAGTACTTGCTCCAGTACCAATTATGATTGCAAATATAGCAATATTTCGCTCCTTCTCCTTTTCCCAATTATCAGCCTTCTTCTGAGTTGGTAGCGTTGTAACATAACTGTTTGCCATGAAATCAAGCAACTCTTCGAGCTCTTGCTGCGTATACAAAATAGTCTTCTTCTTTGATTCAGAATATATTATGTTGTGATAACTCTCTTTATAAACTATCTTCCATTCATTAAACACGTTACGATAAAACAACGGCATCCCTCTCTCAATTGTAAAAGAGGTATTCGTAAGATAATTCCAAAATCCTGCCAAAGTATAGAGAATAAATCTTTTTCCCGCTGGTTTCAGACGTAAATTTGCCAAATAATTTTGAACAAATTCTCGTGGTATTTTTTCTAAGTCTGTCAATGATAGTGAGACACCCTCTTTATCAATCGTAATTGCATAGCTATTTAAAAATTTCTGAATCACTGACAAACGTTCGACCATTTTGGGAGAAGGTTCTTCAACATCTACTTGAAGGTAAGCTATATATTCGTCTATTAGTTCTGGTAATTGACTTCTTAGTGTTAGATATTTATCTTTCTGTTTCGACATATTCTCCCTCCTCTCAACACTGATAGTAATTAACTACACGTTTACCACTTATATTTTTAGACCTATTATATCATACAAAATTGTATGTTTTTTTAGATTTAACTAGTATAAATAATCTCTAAATCATAACCACGCGTCTAACGGGTGGTTTGATCAAGGGCTATAAGCCCATAATACCAGCCAGCGCCTAAAGACGCTGGCTTTCACTTTGTTCAAGCTTTATTGCTTTTGACTCGTCACAAGCCTCTCAAA
>NZ_KV832031.1:125038-130464 GCF_001837325.1 Streptococcus sp. HMSC065H07 | reverse complement strand
TATATTTCTTAATTGTGGCTTCATTAAGTCCTACTGTACTTACATAATAACCTTCTGCCCAAAAATGTCTGTTACCAAATTTATATTTTAAATTGCCGTGTTTTTCAAACATCATTAATGCACTTTTACCTTTTAAATATCCCATAAAACTAGCCACACTCATTCGTGGGGGAATACTTACTAACATGTGGACATGATCTGGCATTAAGTGGCCTTCAATTATTTCAACACCTTTATAGTGGTATAGTCTATGAAAAATCTCTCCCAGACTACTCCTATATTGATTATAGATTATTTTTCGTCTATACTTAGGTGTAAATACAATGTGGTACTTACACATTCATTTTGTATGTGATAAACTGTGAGCTTTTTGCGCCATAGTCTTAACTCCTTCCGTTTTACAATTGGCTTGAACACCTATATTGTAACTCGTTTGGAGTTTTTTTGTTATGACGGTATAACCTTCGATGCGCATCCGCATAGCGGGTCGTTTATTTGTTTCGCACCTTTGGAGCGAAACGGACTTAAAATCGCATAACAAAATAGCGATACATCGTGTATCGCTATTATATATATAATCTATTTACAAAAATACAACTGAAGTTATACTTTAAAATAATCAAGTATCTCAGTCAAAAGTTGTTCTCTTGTCTCTTCAAAATGACTATCAGACAGTGACTCTAATCCTTTATCTTTAAGTTCCCACAGCTTCTCTTGTAACAGTTTCTCTGCTAAATGTTTAATATCCGACTTATTATCTTCGTCAGGAATCTTTGAGAGTTCTATTTTAATTGCTGATTTTACTGCTACCACTACTAGTCTTAAACGGTCTTTGTCATCCGTTCCATTTTCATAGTTTGGCTCAGACCAGTCTGGAACATTTGAAGGACGATTATCCTTATTAGTTGGGTGACTATCTCTCAAGTCTGAAAGCTTTGTGTATCCCGCTACTTCCCATTTATTGAGCAATGTTCTTGTCCAACCAAAAGTACGGTTTGCATCACTTCCTGTTCTTTCCAACGCCTCAATAACTAGTTCATGGTCCATTGTTTCAAGCCAACGTTTGAGTTGATTTTTATTATTGTAGTTGTCAGCTTTGCTCCCTTTAGGAAAAACAGTGTAGAATTTCTCCATGACAATAGCCATCTTACGTTTGAAGTCTAACTCCTTCTTCTTCTCAAAGGTAATGACTTTATCGTTTGTTGCAACAATACGTCTCAAATCGTCATCGAACGGTTTAAACCTAAATATATAGTGGGTAATTGATTTTCCTTTTTTGATTCGCTCGACTGTCAAATCTTGAATAACAGGAAGTCCATGCTCATCGACCAATAGCGTATTGATTTCATCCATTGCTTGTTGCAGCTTAGTACCTTTCGAACGAAGTAAACTAGGACTATCCAAAATCAAAACTTCTTGCTCAAGCTCGTGAGCTGTATCTTTTACAAAGCCTGTTTTACGCCAGTCTGCTAAATGTCTAAATAATCGTTTAGAATACTTACTCTTCAATAGATTATGGTAGTCACGACCATACTGAATGTACTTAGCTTTTTTACCCCACTCTGGGTTGTTAAAAAGGTCTTTAACTGTACGCCTAACCGCTACTTTTACTTTTGTTCCATCTTCTGTAGTTACTTCATCATATTCAGTATATTCCGCATCAGACAAGTGGATTTTAATGAGTTTATTTTCGTGGTCTACTCTAAAGGTCTTGAACAGTGGGATGGAGGTGTAAGAGACTACCTTACCATCGACAACCTTTTCGGGATGTCGATATACAATTTTAGTCATTCTTTCCTCTAGTTCCTCAACTGTAGTTTCAAAGCGTTTACCAGTCCTAGGAACAATTTTTTGTTCCCTAGAGCTGTAAAATGTATTTCCTGCTAGCATTGCCAGACTCGAATAAGAAAAGATTGCTGCTTCGTTTTCGTCATAAACATCTCGCAACTCACCAAATATAGAATAAATCATGTTTTCTTGAAGAGGAGAAAGGTCTCCAAGTTGGAACATTTGGGTAAACTTATTATCATATTTGATGATCTCTCTGAACTCTCTATTCTCTACCAAATGCTTCTACCTCTCTTAGTTCATTCATCATACATTTTGGTTGTATTTTAAATAAAAGTAATTATTTTACTACAAGCTAATTACTTACTGCAATATGTGACAGGGTATAAAAATATTAATTTACAACCCTTTTGTATGACATTATATCACTAATATTCTGATTTTCATAGTATTTTTTTAAATTTACAACCATTTTGTAGGATATACATGCAATTTTATATGACATACATGCATTTTTGTAGACTTAACATACAAATTTATAGGACATACATACCGTTTTGTAGGATACGCCTGCAATTTTATATGACATACATACATTTTTGTAGACTTAACATACAACTTTGTGTGACTTTCATGCAAAGTTATATGATATACCTGCCAATATGTAGGATATACATACACTTTTATATGATAAAGGTAGGCTTAGCTCAATAATAGCAAGGGTTTCAGGAGTTCTACTACTTAAACTATAATTAACTACTTAGTTACTATAATTAACCACTTAATACTACTTAATACTACTTAATACTATTTAAACTATTATTACTAAAACAAAATTAGTAATAATAAGCTTTAAAACATCACTATGTTCTCTCTAAACTATATTTAAAATCACAACAAAACAAAAAGTGTAGTAATTACCTACACTTTTGTATGCAAAAAATGATTTCAATTCGAGTTACCTACATTTTTGTATGATAACTACATGTTAAATTAGATTATTTAAAACTCATCTCAGTTTCTACCAATGTATTAAACAACTCTTTTTGTTCTTCATCTAGAAGTTGGTACATCTGATCTAACATTTCAGTGAATAGCTTATCAGATCCTCCACGTTTAGGATAATTGCCATTTTCTCCTTTGAGGTCTTTTTTATTTAAAACAGCTCTTAATGCACTAAAACGAGACATTGATAATTGTGTCATGTTTAGATTTGAACGCACTTTTTCTTCCGGGGTTTTTGCTGGTTCAAGTTTAGTAGGAATTTTGTTTTTTTCTTTTTTCTGAGTAACAATGTTTACTTTTTTAGGAGAAACAGCAGCCTTTTTGGGTTCTACAATTTCTTCAGTTAGAAAAGCAATATCATGCTTCTCCTTAAGTTTATCAATTACTACTTCTTCAATCTCTTTCCCTTTAAAAAAACGGTCAAATACTTCTTTAGCTGTTGTGCGATCATTTGATTCAACAGCTGATAAAAGGTTATTAAAATTTCTTTGTTGGATTGTATTAAGCTTTTTCGGCATCGTGTTCTCCAATCGTCTTAATTAGTTCATTCATAACATTTGTGATTTGTTTTTGAGGGATGCTATAGCCACTATTTGTAAAAACATTTGCTTGATTAGCAATCATATCTTTGTATTGTTTATTATTAAATAAGTATTGCTCAAAAACTTTAGTATTATGTTCTTCCGCAATTTTCTCAAGAGTTGATACTGCTTCTCTTGCTTTGACTTGTTTAATTGATTTTTTACTAAAGCCTGGCCCTTTATCAACCTGAGTTATAACGATCCCAGCTATAACAATATCAATTCCAAAGAAAGAGAATCCTTCTTGAACTGCTTCAATATCTTCGATTGTATCCTTTACACCTTCGATACCAAACTTATCAGGTGTTGTAGGGATAAGTACAAAAACTTTAGAATTAGTAAAAAGCGTACTAGTTGTTGAAACGCCAAAGAAAGGAGGGGTATCAAAGAGAACAAAATCATAGTAGTCATTGATATCTTGAACAACATTTCTTAAACGAAAATCTCTATCTTTTAAACCAGATGCTTCACTCTCCCAGTTCTTCATCAGCTTACTACCTGGAAGCAGATCATATCCGTCAACCGGGACAATAGCATCAGCTACTTCTACTTCTTTTTTTAGTACAGAATAAATACCTTCTTGTTCGTCTTCGTTCACTCCTGCTGCTGTAGTTAGATTGCACTGTCCATCTAAGTCACCTGCACACGTTTTATAGCCAGCATTTCCTAGAGCTTGAGCCAATAATAAACTTAATGTTGTTTTGGCTGCTCCTCCTTTTTCATCCATTACTACGATTGTATTTGCAACCATATCTACTCCTCTCAATACAATATATACGATACACTATGTATAACAAAACGATACATGTAATTAACTACTTAAAGTATACCATATAGAAATCGAATATCAAGTAGTATGTAGATATATCGTAAATAATACAAGATACACTATGTATAGTATATAAAACTTTTTAAAACCTGATTGTTACGTATTAAGTTATACATAGTGTATCGTTCACTATATGCTGTTTTGAAAGAAAGCATATATCATAGTATCAAAACTCAGCAAGAATAATACACGATACATTATATATTATATAAAATATAAGAATGTACGGTAGACGATGTAAAATATATTATTAAATAATGTATTGCTAAGTATTATATCGTATATCTTTCATCTATTCCTTATACTATTCAATAACAAAAAATATTACAGAGTATCAAACCATAACTAGAGTATACCCGATACACTATATGTTATATAAAATAAGATAATGTATATTAGACGATGTATATTACCACTATATATTATACATACTGTATTGATATATAGTGTATAGCATCATATTCGAGTTCTAACTCAAACGTAATACAATTTACACACTACACTATACATAGCATTACTATATATATGAGTAATGAAACAAATTGTAAATCTTTTATCGTATATTATAGACGATGTAGAGTATATAGTTAAATAATGTATTACTAAGTATTGTATCGTATATCTTTTATTAAATACTTCTGAAAATAAAGAACATCAACATACATTGCTATACACGATACAATATGTAGTGTAAATAATATATTGTTTATTATTTATCGTATATTGTAGATAGTCTACGATGTATAGTGAACGATACATTTTGAAACTATATATATGATTACATTTTATTGTTTAATAAGTTATATATAAAAAATAGTATAAAGAGCGTAATAGGTGATTTACGATACAAGATACATAGTTTAGTAATGTATCTTGTATGCTTTTATTTCATGACGTTTGGTTCTACGTTTGTTACGAATGGTGAGCTATACATAATGTGTTGTAAACTATAGACTATGTATAGTATATAATACAATGAAGAGTAGTATATATAGTTATAATTCGAATAACGATTAACTTGTAATGTTAGTTTCTCTTTGCTATACTAAAGTCATAAATAATTATATTTATATCTTTTTTCACTACCTCTAACGGTGAATTCATAGTCAAGTGACTATTTTAAAAGTAAACATGGAAGAGGAGATGCTATTACTGGTTCTGTCCCAGCAATAGGTATCACATGTTTGATTGGGTTAAAAGGGAGCGTACTCGCTTTTAGCTAT
>NZ_KV832031.1:122362-124938 GCF_001837325.1 Streptococcus sp. HMSC065H07 | reverse complement strand
TTTATGATGCTATTATAGTTGAGTACTCAAAAGCTATTTATAATAAACTCTCTCAAACGAATCACTACGAGGTTGCTCGATTAGAAGGCAGTTTATTGGATAACCTGCCTGATTTTGATTTGGAAGAGCTAGTGATTTCCTATATACAGGTAAATTATGACTATTATGTTCTTTCGAATTCTATTGCAAGTAAATCGACGACTATAAAAGTGGAATGCGAGTTTTTATCTAGAGATCCTAAACGGGTGAGAAAGGCAGTTGTTCAAGTAAAGGGTAGAAAAGCCGAAGCACTCGATGCATTACAATTTGCTGATTTTACCCAGAATGGTTATGAAGTGTTCCTCTTTGCACCAGAAGTATTGAATGCTGATAAGGTGGATAATATTGTTGTTATTACACCAAGTGAATTAATTAACTTTTACGAGAATTATAAAGCAATACTTCCAGACTCCATCACACAGTGGGAGAATTTATACTAATCTAGTTTACTATTGGAATGGAAAAATTGGCTCTGTAACGTTGAGGCCTTAAATACAACAAGTGAATGAGAAGGCATCATAAGAGGTGTCTTCGATATATGAGAGACTAGGTCTATATGGCAAATTAGCCAGAGGATGTTCTCGGAGAAAGGAGTAGGGGAGTGTATACTTTAGAAATCCCTTTGAATACCAAAGGTTATGATGATTTTCTAGCCAAACGTTTTAAATATGGCTACAAGTTAAAACGAGCCGTAACAAATTGGATCAACTGTCAAGAACATCGCCGTGTTAGTTCAGAGGAATATAAGTCTTTGTCTATACGTACTAAAGAGCTAGCAGAGTTAAAGGAAGCCATATCTAAAGAGAAAGACAAGACAAAAAAACTCTCTATGAAGGAAACTCATAAGGAGCTTTCGGCGACACTTAAAGCTGATTGGATAGCCTTCAATGATAGATTTGGTCTTAATAGTGGTAAATTTATCCGATATAAAGAATTAGGACAAGCAACTGCTATGTATGAAAGGTATGCAGAAGAAGGGATAATCCACTGGTCTAATATGGAAATTATTGCTCAGACAGTTAAAGGAGCCTATCTTCAGCGTCGTAAGCAAGGAGAAAGTAGCAACCATGTATCAATTGGTCGCTTAACGAATTTTACGACTTTATGGTACCGTAAATGCAATAACAACGTGACTGATGAAGGGGTATTCTTTGAGACTGGGAAAGGCAGAAACGACAAGCTGTTTATCCCTTTTGCTTTTCGCCGAGAACAAGAGATTAAGGTTGCCTATGCACTAGAATTCCAAAAATTAGCGTTATATGCTATTAAGCGAACTCTTGTTAAGGGAAATATTTGGAAATACAGTATCTTATTAGTCTTTGATGGTGTTCCTTATGGATTGGACCATGAGCTACCAAATAAAGGAAACGTGGAAATCAAGTTATCTGTAGAGCAGATGGCGATTACAGCTGCGCGTGATAATGAGACTATTGTTTATGAACTCTCCAATGATTTTGGGTATAGTAAACGGTTGGCGGAGTTGGATAGAGCTATAGAAAGTAAGCGTAGAGCCTTAAACCCAGACAACTACGATGAAAATGGTGTTCCGAAAAAAGGGAAGAGAGTATGGGTGCAGGACTCAGCCTATAAGAAACTTCTAGACCAAAAGCATTATATCTGGCATAAGGTAAAAAAAGCACGAAAGAACCGTTTTGGACGGATTGCTAATCAAATCTTGATGTTGGGTGATACCTTTACTCTTTATCAAGAGGACTTCAAATCCTTGCAATCCCGTAAGGATTATAACCCAGAAGAGATGTCTTGGTTTGACCAGCGTAAACAAAAAGGCTTTGAAATTATGTTTAATGCTCCATATGAATTTGTGGCTATTTTAGAGAATAAACTCTCATTTAAAGATATTAAACTGAACAAGATTAAACATAAGAATAAGTGATATAGGGTTATTTGCTTGATTCCTTGCCTCAAACGATAAATATGTTATAATGACTAAAAGGGTTTATTTAGGAACCTTCAAGGTAATTATGAATAACCTTGTAAATACCAGATAGCCTAACCGGAAGCCAAGGCAAGAAGGTCGGGAGCTGGTCCATGTCGAGGTTTTGTTATTGTTCTATTTGACATGGTACTAAAACTTAGAGGAAGGTTAACCTTTAAAGTACATGGTTTTGTTACTGTTCTATTTGATATGGGACTAAAGCATAAAATGTATATCATGCACCTTTTAGGTGTTTTTTTTTATTTTACTGTAAGTCACCTTTAATCTAAAGTTGCTATTTTTTCATGCGTTTGCTATACTAAAGACATAAATATTATTATTTATATCTATTTCACCATACCTCAAACGGTGAACTCATAGTCACGTGACTAGAGAAAAGAAGAAACATGGAGGAGGATATGTGATTACTGGTTCTGTCCCAGTGACATGCATACCATGTTTTATAATGGGTTAAAAGGGAGCGTACTCGCTTTTAGCTATCAGTTAAGCCATCAGACAGAAGAAGAGGTTTAACGCTTATAACAGGTACGAGATACTTGCCTTCAGTTTTTGAAAGGCTACAACAAACGTTATTAGCAAC
>NZ_KV832031.1:110431-122262 GCF_001837325.1 Streptococcus sp. HMSC065H07 | reverse complement strand
TTTAGCTATCAGTTAAGCCATCAGACAGAAGAAGGGGCTTGACGCTTACAACAGGTACGAGATAATTTGCCTTTAATTTTTTGAAAGGCTACAACAAACGTTATTAGCAACTAAGCATAACGAGAAGTTCTTCCTATGGTTTTCCATAGGCACGCGCAACCTTGTTTTTTGAGACAAGGCTTGCCGGCTTCTTTGTTATGCTTTTTTTGTTTTGAGTTTGGGTAGTTGGACAAAAAAGGAAGGCGACATCTCGATGATTAGAGACGAGGAACAGGTGTTCCCAACTCTAACTTATCGGCATACGGAGGAGGGGCTACGAACAGGTGTTCGGTGCTTTCCAAGGTCACTTTACAACAATTATTTAAAGGAGAAAGACAGTGAGAAATTCTTTCAAAACAAGCTCTACTTATAGAGCTGCAAGAAAACAACAAATGACAGCATCAAAAAAAGTATTTTTTGATGCTGACGGCATGATGATCACTGCCTCAGAATGGGCTACTCTAGTTCTATCTGGGGAGGTAGACCCTAAGACCTCTTGGTCAAATGATCATGTTAAGGGGTATATCGATTATTTATCCCCACGTAGCCATTTCACCAAGAAAGGCTATAGAGAGTACCTTGGTAAATCAAGGTATGTCTCTAAACAAGAGCCTAAAGGGGAAATTGTCGAGATGATGGATCTCGAGTTAGTGTTTTAGAAAAAGGAGAAAAACAATGAGAAAATCAATGACGAAAAAAATGAGAATGGTTGATACCTATTCTCCAAAACACTTCAGAACAAGCTCTACTTACAGAGCAGCACGAAAAAAACAGAAAACGGCAACAAGAAAGTCGTTCTTTGATGCAGAGGGCATGATGGTCTCTGCTTCAGAATGGGCTACTTTAGTTCTTTCTGGGGAGGTAAATCCTAAAAATTCATGGTCTAATGATCATGTTAAGGGGTATATCGATTATTTATCCCCACGTAGCCATTTCACCAAGAAAGGCTACAAAGAATTTTGTGGAAAAAGCCATAAGTTTTCTGAAGCTTTAGATGAAGGGGAAATCGTATTCCTCGACATTGAAGTCGTAGCAGAGGATTAAGAAAGGAGAAAATTATGCTCAACAAAGTCATTATTACTGGACGTCTTGTAGACGCTCCAGAACTTCGCTACACACCTTCAAACAAGGCGGTGGCGACTGCTCGTATCGCTTGCCCTCGTGATTTCAAAAATCAAAATGGGGAGCGAGAAAGCGACTTTTTCCCTCTAGTTATTTGGGGGAAGCAGGGAGAGAATTTCGCGGACTGGTTAAAGAAGGGGTTTCTTGTAACCGTTGAAGGACGGTTGCAAACTCGTTCTTATGAAAACCAACAAGGTCAGCGTGTATATGTGACCGAGGTTAATGTGTCAAACTTTGACAACTTACAGCCTCGTCATAGCAACACCTCTTCTCAACAAAGTCCAGATTTTGGACCTGCAGAAGGGGGCTTTCCTGGTGGCGGAGAACCGTTAGATGCTTCTATATTTGAAAATATTCCTTTCTAGATAGCAAGGTCTTTAGAAGAAAATAGAGAGAGTTCAGTCATACTGAGCTCTTTTTGTTTATGAAAGGAGAAAAATGATAGAAGAAGTAGCAATTCTACCTCCATTGACAGAGGATAATTACTACCAAGATAGGCATTACATGTCTACTTCTCGTTTGAAGGAGTACATCAAATGTCCCTTAAGGCAGGAAGTCGTTGACTTGGGCTTTTGGCCTGAGAAAACAGAGACAGAAAGCCTACTTGTTGGTAATTATGTTCATTCTTATTTTGAGGCTAAAGAAGCTCATGAAGCTTTCTTGGAAAGGAATCAAGATAAGATCATAAGTCAACGAGGGAAAACCGCTGGCCAAGTAAAAGCCCCTTTCAAACAAGCAGATAAGATGATTGCTGCTTTAGAAAAAGAGGAGCTATTTAATCGTTTGTATCATGGTACAGATGATGAAATGGTGGAGAAAGAACGGATTATCACTGGTACGTTAGAAGGGATTCCCTTCAAGTGCAAAATTGATAGTCTGAATCTTTCAGGCGGTTATTTCATAGACCTGAAAACGATGGAGAGTCTTCAGTCGGAAAAATATTCGACGACACTTCATCGTTATACGAAGTCTCTTCTCTATAACATTGTAGAATATCAGTATACGCTACAAATGTACGTATATCAGGAGTTGCTGAAGCAAACCTACGGTTATGAGTTTACACCTTATATTATGGCGGTTTCAAAAGAACCTGTTCCAGATAAGGAGTTAATTCTGATTGATGATACTATCATTGAAATGGGGAGAGACATCTTCTATGGGCATCTTGAAGTACTTAAAGATGCTTTAGCACATAAGTCTGTCGAAGGATGCGGTCACTGTGATTACTGTTTAACGAATAAGTCGTTAACAACAGCAAAAACAGTGGCAGAATTTTTACAACAATAAACAGGAACACAGTGGTTTAAAAAAGCCACTTTTTAACATTTAAGGAGAAAAACAATGACTGAAACTATGTTGAACACAACCAATGAAAAAAATTTAGTAGCCGAGCTTATTGAAGCTAAAGTAGCTTTAGCTAAGGCGGAAATGCAGTTAGAATGGCAAAAGGCTGAACAAGCTAAAGACCATTCTAAACCGGAGCCAGAGGTTATGGCTCCATTGTTTGAGGCTTTGGCCAAGGCTCAGGCTGAGTTCGAGTCTGTAACAGCAACAAGTAGAGTCACGTTTAAGAACGTGGACTTTAAGTTCGCCCCTCTATCAGAGATTTTAGGGGCTGTACGTCCAGCTCTTAACAAGTTCGGCTTGACGTTGACTCAACAAACTAAACACATTCCGTTTGGGAATGCCAATGGGATCAAAGTTGTGACGACACTACTTCATGAAAGTGGTGTCTCTTACGACATTGAGTCTGTTCCTGTATTCTACAATGTCAATGATATTAAAAATCTGGGAGCACAAGTAACCTACCTACGTCGATACGAGGTGAAAACATTGCTTGGTATTGAGGCTGATAGCGAAGAACTAGATATGGACAATGTGCCAAATCATTCGCAATCAGTTCAACAGACTGGTAACTATGATAGTAACCATAATTATCAGTCAAATGCCCAAGCGAAAACACCTCGCAAGCCAACAGGTGCTAGATATGGTAAATCAGCCAAGTCTGCGTCACTTGCTACTTCTTTGAGTAGCAGTGAACAGACATCACTTAGTGAGGTGACATCAGCTAACAAAGTGGTAAGTGATAGTGTCTCACAAGCAACTAGCGAGTCTGAAGTAGCTCCACAAAAGAGTGAAACAGCTACAAAAGGGATAAAAGCTGCTTGTAACGATGATCAACTGATTCAAATGGTTGCTCGTGGTGAAGAAGCAGCATTGTCTCTTGGAGCAACAGAAAGCCAGTTGCTTGAGTGGTCTCAGCTAGGAGAAAGCCAAGGGTTGACTGTTCAACTCAAAGCTTTATCTGATTTTGTTTCTAAACAACGTCAGCAGGCACAACAACAATAGTAGTAGAACAAAAAGTGGTCAGACTTTATTACGGCAACAAAATAAGATAAATGTTAATTAGAGGTGTTTACCTGATTGGCATTAATTGAACATTATCCAGAGGGTAGAACTATCCCTGGGTGAGAAAGAGTTTGCTATAATAGGAAGAGAATTATACAACATGATATTATAAGGACTAAGGTAGGAATGGGTATGCAAAATATTAATGATCTTTTTGAAGCATATGTAGCAGAAGAGGACCCTATTAAGAAGGAGTTTTTGCTAAATATGTACAACCATGCTTTGCAAGAGAAACAAAAAGAGGTGATTAGTCGTGACTTTGTCAGATAAACAATCACCAGTATTTTAAATTTTTTCCATTCAAACCGAACATATGTCGAACAACAAGTTTGGTACACTTTCTTTAAATAGACACTTCCAGAGCTGTTGGTTATTCGGGTTGTGGCCATTCTAGGCTATTTTTCCTATGCAACTTGCTTCGCAACAAATTGGTTTTTAAACTATTAGTTGCCGTAGTATTTCTAATCCCTATTCTTCTGATAGAAGGGATTCAACACTTCTTTCGTAGTTGAACAAAGGAAGGAGACGTCTATTATTAATATACTGTGTTTTTTAGAGGGTGCAAAAAAGCCTAAAAAACATAGGGAATGTATGGCTAAAGTACGTACTTATCTAAAAAATGACGGGCATAAGGTTCGAGAAGGGTATGTTTCACTAGCAGGTCTTGAAGCTTTGGATAAGAGAGGAATCAACTCCATGAGTGAAGCGGTTCCAGGAAAAAGAGTCTGGTTAATTGTTTATGATGAAGATCGTCCGTGTAAGTCCTATACGAATGAGGATATTCATTACTACAAGGAATTTGTGGCTTTGTTTTCGTCTCGTCTGAAACGTAGACTTTACTATGAAGAAATCCTCAACGAACTGACAGCCCACAAAACAAGAAAAGAAAAATGGTCCTAGGGGCCATTTTTTGTTTTATAAAGGAGAAAAAACAATGACAAAAAGAGAAAAAGCCTTGTGGTTACACGAGCACTACAAGAACTACTCCCTTAAATGGTACCTAGAGAATGATGCGAGATTAAATGCGATGTTTAGGAAAGTTTATCATCGCTATATGACTGATCTCAATGCACGCGCTTCGAAAGCGCAATTGTCTCATATTGAGGACCTAGGCAAACGTATGAGAGAAGTATACGAAGATGTCTACGGTACTAATTTTGATAGCGATTGTCGCTTAGACCGTTCAGAGACAAATCGAAAGGTGCAAGCTATCCGCTCTATGTGGGTAGTAGCACCGGCCTAGGAGGAGGTAGTTATGGATAGAATTATGATTTTGACCAATACGCTACCTCACGAAAGTAATATTTCGGTTATCTATAAGGGTGACGTTGCTGTTGTAGTTGCAAGAGATAACCAGGAGCGTTTACTCTTTAAAGTAATAACAACAGTAGCAGTCGCAATGAAACTACAGGCTGAATGGCTTGTGGTTTAACAGGTAAAGGAGAAAAACAATGACAGAAACAATTACTAGGAGACAAGTAAGACATCCTAAAGACTTTGGTGATAGAGAGCTATTCAAAAGGACTTTTTCTCACTGGATTCCTTCAGAAAAGATCGATGCCTTGTATTCTGAATTGCAAGGAGATTTTAAGAAGGTCTGTGAGTTAAGTATCGAGGAGTTAAAACATTATGGATTAACTCAGAGAGATGCTATTGCCTTTCTTTCAATGCTTGAACTTTTTAAACGTTCAGAAGGTGAGGAAGAAAAGCCAACTTGTGTCACTGGGACTGGATATTTTGCTCAAAGTATCCAAAAAGCCTATGGACATAAGAAGCAAGAGCATCTTGTAGTGTGGTACTTAGACGTGCATTATAACGTTATCGAGGAGCGAGTAGTTTTCATCGGTAGCGTTCATCGTAGTATGGCGTGTCCAAGAGAGATTTTACACTATGCAGTGAAGAATTTAGCTCGCTACGTGCTGGTAGCTCATAACCATCCCTCTGGAAGTGTATATCCTTCCAGTAATGATATTAATGTTACTGAGGCCCTTGAAGATGCTGCAAAGCTCTTTGAGATGGAGGTCTTAGACCATGTTATCGTAACGAAGGATAATTACTATTCTTTTAGAGATAACGGAAGAATGCGTTGTTTCTAGGAAAGGAGAAAAACAATGGGAAATATTTCTGATGCCTTTGGAAAGGTAACTATTTCCGCACCAACATTTTCAGATATTGAGGTGCTTGTGGCTACTCATAGGGTAATCAATGCCAAAGCTTGGACCCCAACGACTCTAAAAGGTCATCCAAGAAAAGCAGATTGTATCACAACTGAAGAAGGAGTTGTCTCAGCGACACTTCCTTTTACAGCTTGTGGGAACTGGAATATTCGAGAGAATATCGATAGCTTTTTGACTAACATCTTAAAGCAAGATAGCACTCTTAGTGATATCCCAATGTCTGCCACATTTGATTATGTGGATGCAGAGTCTGGCGTGAACTTTATTTATAAAGCAACCGTACTGACTCGCAATGTCCCAGGTAAAGGGGTAACCACTGAACTCTTAACAGATGAAGACCTTGGAGATTACTCAGAGTCTTATCTAAAAGAGCTAGAGGAAGTCTATGACCAAGAGCTTGCTTTAGGCCGACTGTCTATCTAAAAATGGTGTTATAATAGGTATAAAGAAAAAGATGTAGCGAGGAGACAAAGCATGAAAGAAACCTTCTTTTGGACCTTTAGTTCAGATGCGATTTCGACCTTATCTGATTTGACGTCAGAAGGTTTTGAAGTCGATTGGACGGTAAGGAGTTCATCTGATGCTATGACCAGTGGTTTTGTGATTCAAGGGGAGGTTTCTGGAATGATTGAGTTCACTCCAGAACCTAGAGATTTTTACACCTTTGTTCATAAGTTAGAGGTTCGTATGGATAAGAAAAATCAAGGGATAGCAGGGCTTTTGTTAGCACATGTTGCCCAAGATGCTTTCAATCGTGGTTTCGAGGGGGTCATGATCTGTCTTTCAAAGACTGCTCTTTTAGATTACTACGTACGTCGCTACGGTTGCAGTCGTATTGCAAACACCAATCGTGTGATGTTTCATACGGCAGCATGCCAGTTGCTCATTGACCGATTTTTGAAGGGAGGCGAAAGCTAACCATGAGGATAGTTGAACAATTTAAGGCAGACTGGAAGTCTTCAGGTTTACCGAATAAACCTTACAAGACACTAGAGGAGATTGAAATGATTAAGAATGGCAATCTTGTCTGGGCTGCGCGTGTTGAAGAAAAATTGGGGCGTAAGTTAAGCCCACGAGAACTTGATGAGATGCAGTGGTGAGTTACTGCTATAAATAGTGTATCGTGCAAGATACATCGCATATTTGATACATTAGAGAAAGAGGAAGGTATTAGCCCTAGGCTACACCTTCCTCTTTTTCTATGGAGGAGAAAAAACAATGACAACATTATCAACAAATTTACTAGGAAGAAAACTGTTTGAACGTATTTCCTCTGATAAAGAGGTTAATGGTTCATTTTCAGGAATGACCTTACATCAGTTTTTGAATAAGACTGGTAATAGCCATCTTTTTATTAAGAAGGATGGAATGGTTGCTATCAATACCTTGTTAGAACAAAGTGGGTTAAAGCCTATTTCTTATGATGAGGCGTTGGTAGCAATGGAAGACTTAAAGATGACTAGTTTAAGGTCACAATTTGGGTTTTTCATTAAACCAACCCAATATAAACGTCAAAATCCAGAAATTTTGGTACGTTTGGGAAGCAATCGTAAGGTTGTATTCCATCGCTATTACTTTGATAATGGCTACATGGCTAACCTGGTTTATCAGGTAGAAGATGACCAGATTGAGTTCTGCCAGTCTTCTGTCTTTAAGAGTTGGGACAATGGTGAGTATCATCTTACTTACTATACGCCAGTAACAGAAGATGTTGAAGACATCAACACGCGCAAGGAGCTGCTTTCTTTCTTACGTCGTGTCGAGGAGCTTCCTTCTGTTAAGTAGAGAAGTTATGGTAGTCCAGTTTCTAAAATAAAAAGGAGAAAAACAATGACAAAAAAACATATCTATATTTATAAAAACAAAAAAACTCAAGAGGTCTTTGCGGATCTTTTTGCCAAAGACCTTCTTGAAGGCGTTACAACTTTCCCTCAGATTGATAACGCTCAATCCTATTCATTCTTGGAACTCTCTTGTCTTTATCTCAAGAGAATTCTGGAAATGAAGGAGCGTAAGGTTCAAACCCTATTCGTTGAGGGAAAACCCGAACCAGCACTCGCTTCAGCATTGTTACAAGCACGTGCTATGGGGCTGAATGTTGTCATCAAATTGAAGACAACTGAAAGCAATAGCGAGACACAAGAAGAGTTCAAGGAGCTCGGTCTTGACGATGTTGTAATGGCTTGACCTGAATAAAAAAGGAGAAAACAATGACAATCACTCAAGGACTCTATTATATTGAAAAGGTTCACCAATATAATAGTAATATTGCTGGATTTCCGTCAGACCTAATTGATGACCGGATTGCGTCGATTATTGATAGCAACAAGTCGGATATGCAACAAAGTTTGCTATGCCGACCAGTTAGGAACGTGGTCTTGAATCGAGAGGGAGTATCTAACCTTCCTCCGATTGAGATCCCGTTTGAATCTTCACTTTATTATGAAGTTGAGGAAATCAATCCTGGTCTATCAAAGTTGATTATTACCACAGAGCATGCAGAAGCTTTTCAAGAAGCTGATATACACATGTTGGAAACTCGCTTGATTATGTTACAGCGAGCAAAAGAATGTGGAAATTTTACGACAAGTAATTTTCCGAGTCGTTTTCCAAAAGAAGCAAGAGATGATTTAAGTCAATTAGATCTTCTAGCTTGGGGAACAAAAGATATGCCAACCTATCTTTTCTGTCTGATGGAATCTGCATTAGACAGTTACCGAGGATTTTATTCCTTGAGAGACCTAATGGAGGATGCTAACGGTACCCTTCAGCAAGGTTACGATAAAGCTGTGTATTGGCTCTATAGTGGAGTCAAAGGTCAGTACGAATATTAAAGGAGAAAGATAATGACTAAACATAGTTATACAGCAACATTTAAGCGTAAAGACGAAACAGTCTTTACAAAAAGGTTTCTAGCTTCAGATTTGTTTGAAGCTGATGAGCATGCACTACAGTATGCGACTAAGCGAGACATTCTCTATCTCGACTTAGGGCCTGCAGTTCAGTAGAAAGGTAAGCTACGTATTTTATACGTGGCTTTTTTAAAAGGGTTATACGGTCTACTGGTTTTTATTGCTTGCCAAAAACTCGTGCTCTGGTGGATCCTTATTGAAGGAATTAAACCCGAAATAGTTGATAAAAAAGAAATAAAATGCTAACATTTAATAAAAGTGTTAGCATTTTATTTCTTACGAAAGGATAGTGCTATTATGAATAATATTGAAATGATTATGGCTTCTTTTCAACAACATCAAGGATTTTTGACCTTTCAACAAGTACTTGAAGAGAAATTACCTTACAAAATATTGCTGAGAATGATTGATGAGGGACAAGTAGAGATTGAAGGAAAGGGGTTATATCGCCTCCCTGATACTTATCTGGACGAATGGTTTGTGGCGCAGCAACGTTTTTCAAAAGGAATTTTTTCTTTAGAAACAGCTCTTTGGTTACATGGATTATCACTAACAGTTCCCTTTGAGATGACGATGAGCTTTCCTTATGGAACCAATACAAAAAATGTTAAATCAGAAGGTATACGTCCGTTAGTTCTTCGTTCTTATTATGATGAAGGAATTATTGAGCTTGAGCGACAAGTGGGGCAGAAGATTAAGGTTTACGAGCCGGAGAGAGTTTTAGCAGAATGTTTGAGACCAGTTTATCAAGTTGATGTTCAAGTTATAGCTCCTGCATTTAAGATGTATTTTCAAAATCACAAAGTTAACTCTTCAAAACTGTTTCACTATGCACAGTTATTCAAGGTGACTAATAAGTTGCAATCTTACATGGAGGTATTAACCTAATGTTTTCCAATGCAAATAGCTTTAAGGCAAAGATTAAGAATATGGCTAAGGATAGAGGTATTCCTGCCCAGCAGCTTCAGCAAAACTTCCTGATTGAACAGGTATTGAAATTGATTGCTAAAAGTTCCTATAAGGATTCTTTCATTGTTAAAGGCGGTTATCTAATAGGACAGTTGATAGGACTTGATAAGCGAACGACAATGGATTTAGATGTGACGCTTAAAGGGACTACACTTAGTCAAGAAAATCTGATTACCATCTTTGAAGAGATTCTTTCGGATTCGGACGATGTCTTTTCATTTGAAGTAGATAAACTAGAGCCGATTCGCCAAGATGACGAATACGGGGGATTTTCTCTAAAACTCAATGCTACATTTGATACTTTAAGAGAGGTTGTTTTCATCGACATTACAACGGGTGATAAGATTACACCTAGAGAAATTACTTATTCGATGTCATCCCTATTAGCAAATGAAACCATTGAGGTTTGGACTTATAATTTGGAAACTGTTCTAGCTGAAAAATTGGAAACGATCATTAGCCGAGGAGTAGCATCAACACGTCCTCGTGATCGTTATGACCTTTTTACCTTGTACCATACCAGAAAAGATGAGATAGATTTCGATGTGTTGCGTAAAGCTCTGGCCAATACTGTAGAAAAACGAGGAAGTAAAGAGGCTATTGATATTTGGGAAAGTCAGCTAAATAGTATTGAAACTGATGAGTATCAAAAGCAACTTTGGACACGTTATCAAAGACAATTCAAATATGCACAAGATATTTCTTTTGAGAAATCAGTTCAGATTGTTAAAGAACTCATGACAACTATTATGTAATATAAAACGGTTCATTACCATATATTGGGTAGTGAACCGTTTTTTGTCTCTAATCCTTCTGGTAAAAGGAACATTCATATCCATTCGCTCGAAGGTTGCTATCAGGCATCCAGTTAGGTGCTATACCCATTAGACTTGCTATATCTTCAAGGCTTTGGTCTTTATCACACTCAATGAAGACTTCATCATTAAGGAGTTGCTATGTATTGGTGGTAGTGTAAAATAAGTTGTGTAAACACAAAATAATTGACAGTATATTTTTGGTTGAAAAGTCTTTACAAATATGGTAAAATAGCTTTAGAAACGATAATATTGTTATTCATGGGGATATCTCACCATGATAATGGAACGTCGTGGAATATCAACATGACGTTTTAACGCAAGGGGGAAAACTCTTGCGTTTTTTGTTTTGAAAGTCTGTTATAGTTAAATAGACAAAATGTATTTAATAAAGAGTGTCCCCCAATCCAAGATTAATGTGATGATATTTATGTGTTAAAAAATTAAGCTAGGAAGTTAAGAATATGGAAATCAAAAATCACTTTGGCGTCTATGGAGTTTGTCTTCAAGAGGGGAAACTGCTCTGCATTGAAAAAACAAGAGGACCTTATCAGCATCGTTTTGATTTACCTGGTGGTAGTCAAGAACCAGGTGAGGGCCTGACAGAAACTCTCAAGAGAGAAGTTCTGGAAGAGACGGGCTATATGCTTAGCGATTATTCAAACCCTAGAATCTATGATGTGCTGGTTCAAGAAGATGGGCAAGACTTTGTCGTACACCATATCATGGCCTTTTATGATATAGTACTTGACTTGGAACACTCTCAAAAATCCCTTCCTCATGAAGTTCTTGATGGAAGCAATGATTCAGCAAATGCCATTTGGCTTCCGATCGAGCAGATTACCGAAGAAACTGCCTCACCCATAGTATTGAAGGTGAAGGCAGAGTTACTAGGATTTCCAGAATTAGAACTGACAAGCTATAGAAATTGGAAGGTAAAAGAAAAGAAGGAGCAATCATGACACCGCAAGAAATGTGGAATGCCTACAAGCAAATCACCCCCTCTATTGGAGATGAGATAGACGCCTGGGCTTTTGGTGTGGAACCAGACCTTTTAGCGGATTTGGTGTTTACAGGTGAAAAAACAGCAACTGCCTCAGCCTGCGACCTCTATGCAGTAGGGGACGAACCCCTTCCACAAGAAGGAACCTTTGATGTGATTTTAGACAGCCAACATCAAGCTATCTGCATTGTCGAAATCACCAAGGTTTCTGTTCAGCCTTTCAATCAAGTGTCAGACGACCATGCCTTTAAGGAAGGGGAAGGAGATAAGTCCCTTGCCTATTGGTGGCAGGTTCACGAGGAATTCTTCACGAAGTGGCTGGAGAAAGCGGGCCTGACTTTTACACCTGACAGCAAGGTTGTTTTAGAAGAATTTCGCAAGGTTT
>NZ_KV832031.1:86789-110331 GCF_001837325.1 Streptococcus sp. HMSC065H07 | reverse complement strand
TTTGTTATGCTTTTTTTGTTTTGAGTTTGGGTAGACGGACGAAAAAGGGAGGCGACATCTCGATGATTAGAGGTGAGGAACAGGTGTTCCCAACTCTAACTTGTCGGCAAACGGAGGAAAGGCTTCGAACAGGTGTTTGAGACTTTCTAAGGTCACTTTACAACAACAATGTTATATTTTATAAGGAGAAAAAAATGACAAAAATTATTACGATTGGACAAACCGAAATGATTAGGGTAGGACGTGATTACCCTTGTCCTATTTGTGGGAAACCAGATTGGTGTCTGGTTTTTGCAGATCAGACTAAGGCTGTCTGTGCTAGAAAGATTGACCTAGACAAACCACAATTTGGTAGTGCTGGGACTATTTATGATTTGGACCCTAAAAAAGCGAAAGAGGTGACTTTTGAACCTAGTTGGAAAAGTCAACCTTTGGCAAGTATCTCAACACTTCACAAAGTAAATTCTCTTGTTATTGATGTGTTGGGATTGACTAAGGAACATGTAGAGCACTTAACAAGTGCGGAACGAGGTCTTTCTGTTGAGACCATTGCACTGCGTGGCTACGCTTCATCAACAAAGCAAACACGCCAGAAGCAGGTTGATACAACAGTATCTCATCCAGCAACTATTTGGGAAAAGCTTTTTGTTGCAAATGGACTTCCTAAAGACGCTTGGCGTGGAGTTCCTGGTTTCTATTGGAACGAAAACGCAAAATGTCCTATTTTTGAATCAAAAGATGGAATCCTAATTCCATGTCGCAATTCTTGGGGACAAATTGTAGGTTTTCAAGTACGTCTTGATAACGTTAGTTATCAAGCCAAAGTAAACGAAGCCTTTCAAGAGGGACGAAATGCACGTACTGCTAAGGTCTTCCAAAATGACGATGGAAGTTTCGATTGGTATGTGTTTGCTAAAGGTTCATCACACGAACTAGCAAGTGGGACAACTAAGGAAACTAGTGTTAAACTTCGTTCTGGACTTGAGTTGACATTTAAAAAAGGGCAAAAATATGTCTTTGTTTCGTCAGCATATAAGCCAGAAGGAACAAGTGCTAAGTCTTTTCCCCATTTTGCTTATTCCGATGATATTTTAAAACAAGCACGCTTTTCGGATGCAGGTAAGGCTAAAGTAAACCTTATGAGTAAAGTTGATAACCTTCTAGTTACGGAAGGTTTGCTTAAAGGAGATATCACTGCATCAGTTGCGAAAAACACTCGTCTTTTTCAATTGGGGAATATCTGTGTTATCTCTATGGCAGGAGTAGCAGCATGGCGTCCTATCTCGGACTTTATCGGAAAGACTGAACTCAAAAAGGTTAAACCAATTTATCTTGCATTTGACCAAGACTTTGAGGATAATGACTCGGTATTTGAACGTATGTATGACATGGTTCAAGATCTAGTTACTAAGCAATCTTGTACGGTTCGTGCTCTAATCTGGCCTCACGAAAAGGGAATTGATGATTTCCTTTTGAAAGCTTCCCCAGAAGAAAAGATTAAGTTCAAAACGTTTAATAAACAGGATATGGTATAATGAAGAAAAATTATTTGGAGACGTATAAGGGTTGGATATCAAGAAAGTAGAGCGACTGATCTTTGAAATCAACACCATTCATATAAAGTATTCAGAAGAGTATTTTGAAAGTGGTAAACTTGCTAAAGTCAATCTTAATCACACTTTTGCGAAGGTGCCAGTTGATGAGATTTTAAAATATCGTTTGAATCTGCATGAATCTATCAACGATTATTTGATGGTAGCAGATGTCAGCGATATTAGTTACTTCTATCGAGTGAAGACATCTGAATCTATTGTAGATAAGATTGAGCGTTTTACTAAAAGACCAAAAGGGTATCCAGTAAATTCGGTTTTAAATGATATTTTTGGAGCACGTGTCATTTTGCCAACATCTGCCATTACTGAAGTGATGGATCGTTTAGATGATTGGAAGGAAGAATACGGTCTTAAAAATTGGTATTTAAAAGATACTGAAGACTATACTGGCCTCCATCTCTACTTTAAAAACAAGAGTCATTTCTATTATCCTTGGGAATTACAAATCTGGGATAAGAATGATATTTCTCGAAATATAGAGAGTCACAAACGAGATTATGCAAGGAAACTTGATAACAATAATTAGGTTTCCTTTTTTTACGCAATAAATTGCATGTCATACTATGTATAGTTCATAGTGTATCGTACATCGTACATATAAGAGAAAGAGGAAGGTAGTAGCTTTAAGCTTTACCTTCCTTTTTGCTATTAAGGAGAAAAACAATGGCAAATTTACTAGCAGTAGTACAACAAACGACTAAAAAACTCACTTTTCCTAAGATAAAAGATACTGATAAAGCTGCAGATATCGTGAGAAAGTTTTGTACTTATTATGCGAATATTCGCAGATATCAAAGTCAGGAACTTTTTTCTCAAGAAGTCGGAGCACTAGCAGTAGAGGTATTCGGACAAGATAATGTCTATACAGCCTATAAAGTCAAAGACATCATGGGTGATATCGAAACCATTGGTTATGATCAAGCACATTTTTCAAATAAGCTAAAAAGACTGTTCGAGGGTATGAGTTTGAGGGATGAAGAAAATCACGAACACCTTTTCGGTGAACAGATTCTTCTCACACTCCATGGGAGTAGATTACCTGCTACTAAAAGTGCAGAAGATACCAAACGCACTTTGTATCTTCTCATTGTCGATGATTCAAAGGTTAGAGTACCTTTGAAGAAAAACCTAAGTTTTTGGAGAGAGAGTAGTTCTCAAACAAGGTATGGACTAGTATCTTTTAGCTTTCTTGAATTGATGTCTATCCATAGTGAAGGTATCTACAAGGAATGTAGTTATTATGGAAATATCCAAAAAATTGCTAACGTTCTTAAAAGAGAGTATGAAGATGCTCTTGCAGCTAACCTTAATGCACAATATGTTAATCAGTCAACTAAGACGATAGCCAGTGTACGTGAGGATAAAATCTTTCAAGATCAAGAAATGAACAGTAATACGTCATTTCTTGATTTAGGGTTTTCGAAAGTTGAAGTAGATACCGAGCGTTATCGAGGTAGTGATTTTGATAAGGAGAAATTCAGGGTTCTAGAGAACGAATGGGAGAAGTTATGTAATCACTTACCTCATTCTACTGTAGAACCCGAACTCAAATTCCGAAAACTAGGAAAACATAAAGCAAGCGGACTTTATGTGCCAGGGTTAAATATCATGGCAGTTGATGTAAGAGATACCTCATCATTCATACATGAGTATGGTCATTATTTAGACTATACGTATGATCAATCAGGTATCATTAGCTCTACATCACATAGCTTTAAAGATATTCGTAATATCTATAAGGCTAGCTTGCTGAAACTTATTCAAATAGCAGAGAAAACCAGAACGGACTTAGCTCAAGCTGTTCATATTAAGAAGAAGTTGGATTATTATTTGACACCGACTGAAGTGTTTGCACGTGGCTTTGAATGGTGGGTTTTTGAAACTTATACCAAAGATTCAGAACTGCTATCTGATGAAGCTACTTACTATACTCGATTAGAGTATAGGGCTTTGAGGCAATGTCGACACCTTTTGTTCGCATTTTTTGACACGTTCTTTGAGAACTATCGTGCAATGCAACCTATTTATAAGGTTGAGAAGGAGCCAAAAACACTAGTAGCTTGCCGAAAGCCATTTGAAGATAAACCAACAACTGAAGGAGAACAGTTAACCCTGTTTGAGTTCTGAGAGGAGAAAAACAATGACGATGGAAATTAATGAATTTGACCGCTTCATGGCAGTAAGCCATTTTGATGAAGAAATGGCTGAAGCACATACACCGACTGAGGATGCTATTCATAATTGGATAGTTGATCATCAAGAGGATGATGAGCTGATTGCTGGGATTCTCAAACATCTTGATCGTACGATTAAGGATGCTATGGCTTACTGCATCAGAAAAGCCAGTAAATCTGACTATAGAAATGGTCAAGGTGCTATGGTTGATGATGCCACAGTCTTTTCCTGGGTTAAAGAGTATTTTACCGCTGAAAAGGTTGAGACTAAACCAGTTGTAGGTAAAATGACTGCTGATATTAAGAAATCAACCAAGCAACCAACTAAGAAGCCAAAAAAGAAACAGAATCAGAGCCTAACTAAAACAGAAACTAAAAAGAAAATCTCAACTAAGAAAACTCCTGAAAAGGATGGGAAACAGTTAGATCTTTTTTCAGATTTATCTGTTGAAGAAGGCGAATTTTAACAACAACAAAATAAAAAATGGCCCTAGGGCCATTTTTTATTAATTAAGGAGAAAAACAATGACAAAAGCAGAGAATATTCAAGAAATCGTAGATAATCGTTTAAAAGTTCCTAACGGATTTTTCAAATGGGCGAAGAATAATTTTCCTATCTATGAATGGTCAAATAAGTCTAAGACAATTATTTCTTCCGACCGAAAAAAATTCTCGGAAAAGGTCACAAAACGCTTATCACTTAACAGCCGTTTAACCTTTGTAGGAGATACTTTTTACTTTGTCTGGATGGGAGTCACAAAGAAACGCATTGAAATGCAAATGTATGCAGTGACTCAATCATTTGAAGAAGGAAAAGAAAAGTTTGACGTCAGCCTTTATAACTTTTATCAGCTTGCCAACAATAAGATGGTAAAAGCACACTGGGATCCATATCTTTCAGTCCAAAAAGGTAAAGAAGTCTATAGTACTGGATTCCAAAATCAGAGAAATGCTCTCTTTTTTGGCTCTGGTGCATTTAGTGTCTATACGCTTTATGGTAGTATGGAAAGTCTTATTGAAAAGTTACAATCAAAGTCTGAGTTGAGATACTTAAATTTTGATGAAGTAATTAAAGAAAATTTCGAGATAAGCTCAGTGCTACCTCATCTTTATAAATATAGAGAACGTATTGAATTCGCTCAAAAAATAAAGGCGCGTGGAGTCGTCAAAGAATTGGTAGGTACTACGTTTTATAGGTCTTATTACTCATGTAGTCTTGGACATAAGCATGCAAATATGGGTAAGGTTACTATGAATTTTCTCAGAAGGAATAAACAGTATCTAAAAAATACGGATATGAATATCGAAAAGGCATTTTTCGAGGAAGATATGCGTAGACAATATGGTCGAACGTTCGAGGGTTTATATGAGTTGCTTATAAATGCTATGGTTCCTAACAGGACGCCACTAATTAAGCGTTTAAATAGTATCTTACCATCCACGGTGAAACCAATTCGTTTCATTAACTGGATGATGAAAAATGAGATCTGTCTTCGTGATTATGAGGACTATCGAGAAATGGTAGAAGCTCTGGGAATTCCATTTGATGGAGATTATGTAGTTATCCCAAAAAATTGGGAAAATAAACATACAGAGATTGTAGAAAATTATTCAGCTCTTCTCGAGAATCAACAAGCACGTGGTACATATTTACGTGTAACTAATGCTGTCAGAGATTTGAGAGCAGAGAAACAACGCATTGAGGACGAAAAGAAAGAGGCGAAGTTGAGGGTTGAAACAGCTAAACGTTTGACAAACATGATGAAGGCTCAGACCGCATTTGACAAGTATGCTTTTATCTTTCCTAAAGACGAAAGTGAAATTGTCAAAGAAGGCAAAACCCTACATCATTGTGTTGGAAGTTATGCAAAAAAACACTTTGTCTACGGAACTTCTATTATTGTCTTTGTTCGTGATAAGGCACACAGAGAAACCCCTCTCTATACCCTTGAATTGAAAAATAATAGGATTATTCAACTGAAAGGAGAAAGGAACAAATCCGCAGATGAAGAGGCAAAGAAAGAAGCAGAACTTTTCTTAGCCCATTGTGGAAAGCTTAAAATTGAGTTTTAGATAAAAGGAGAAAAAATGAAACCGAGAACTCATTATGAGTCAACTGCGTTTTCATGTTATACTAGAGATAACACTATACGTGATTTCATGTATAATTCAGGGAGAAACGTCATGAAGTTGACTATTGTTCTTTATAATAATAAAAAGATGATTGGAAAATACCTGGTTGATACAATCAGTAAAACCTTAGATACGTTTGAAAGGAAAGATGATTTTTTGTTGAACACAGAATTCACCTATGAACGTATGGTAGATTTTCTAAAAGGGCGTCAAATTGATTTTGGACGAAAAAACCGAAAGGAACTTTTAGGGTATACCTATACAGCTCCCGATGTCTGGCACGAAATTGCTATGACACACGGTTTTGATACCGATGATTTTTATTGGGTATCAATACCAGAACTCAATGATGAGCCATTTGTTTTAGAAGATCATCATCCTAATTTGAGTAGAAAATAGGAGAGATACTATGACTGTATTTACCTCTAGCAAAGGAACTCAAGAGAAATGGTTGAAAGATGACTATTTCTATAAAAGAGACTTTTTTGGTGGGGAGGCTGAAGCTGAGTTTCTAGTATCTGAGTTTTTGAAAAGTTGTGGGATTGAAGATTATGTACCTTACGAAAAAGTAGGTAGTGATCTTTGTCGTTCACAAAATTTCATACCAGAAGGTGGAAGCTTCGTTACGATGTTTCGTTTGCTACAACAAAGGGGGTATACGGAATCAGATATCGAACAAATAGCCAAGAAACAACCTCAAGAGCAGTATAACTTTTTGAAAAAAGAGTTGGCTGAGATTGGTTTTTCAGAAGCTGAGCTTGATTCGATATTTGCCAGACTCTTTGAGATTGATCGCTTAACCTTAAATGTTGATAGACACTGGAATAACTTTGGTATTATCTTTTCTAAAGATGAACCGCCATATCTATTAACTTTGTTTGATTTTGGTTACTCTCTAGGAGTTACCTTTCCCAGAACAATGCCCACGCATGTAGCTATTCGTAAGAGTAAAGCTATGACAGTCAGCAAAAGCTTTGATAAGCAATGTGAACTGGCTGGAGCATTCTCTTTTGACATTCAAGATAGTTTTATTGAGTTCCTCAAAAACAGGAAAACACGAGAGGCTCACATATTTTTGAGTCGTATAAACAAATACTACAACTAAAAAGAAAGACTTGGTATTATACCAGGTCTTTTTTTAGTTTTAAGGAGAAAGAACAAGAATGGAAGAACAAAAACAAAATAAAACAATGACTAAAGCAGAAAAGGTTCAAGCTAACCTTTCTGCCATTAAACTTGTGAAAGCACTCGAAGCAGATAACCGTCTAGCTGATAGTGCTGAACAAGAAATTCTCTATAACTATGTTGGTTGGGGAGGACTTGCTAACGATTTCTTTGATAGTAAGATTAATCGTTTTGCAAAAGAACGTGATGAGCTAAAAAGTCTTGTCACTAAAGAAGAATATCGTGCGATGGAGATGAGCTCTCTTACGGCTTACTACACAAGTCCAGAGATTGCTACTGCAATGTGGGATAAGATTGTAGAAAGTGGTTTTAAAGGAGGTAATATTCTTGATCCATCAATGGGTACTGGTATCTTCTTTGAAACAATGCCAGAGGATATCAAGAAGAATTCTACTCTTTATGGAATTGAACTTGATACCATTACTGGTGATATTGCTAAACACCTTCATCAAGATGCTACTGTTTTAGTCCAAGGATTTGAAACAGTAAATTTTGAAGGGACACCATTTGACTTGGTCATTACGAATGTTCCATTTGCGGATGTTCGCATTGTCGATAAGGCTTATGATAATAAACCTTA
This sequence comes from Streptococcus sp. HMSC065H07, assembly GCF_001837325.1. Taxonomy (NCBI): domain Bacteria; kingdom Bacillati; phylum Bacillota; class Bacilli; order Lactobacillales; family Streptococcaceae; genus Streptococcus; species Streptococcus sp. HMSC065H07. The sequence goes on along the minus strand of NZ_KV832031.1, from coordinate 102,646 downwards.
TCGTATTCATGATTACTTCTTTAAGAAAGCTATCGATCTGGTACCCTATCATGGGATGGTTGCTGCTATCACTTCAACTGGTACTGCAGATAAGAGTGCTGGTTCCATTTTGCCAGAACTCCGTCGTAGCGGAACTCAGTTTTTAGGTGGTATCCGCTTACCAAATACTGCTTTTAAAGATGCTGGAACACGAGTGGTAACAGATATCCTCTTTTTCCAAAAAGGAGCTTTTATCCCTGTTCCCGATAATAATATCGACTTTTGGTCTTCAGATAGAAAGAAACTCCCCTTTGATAAACGTGTCTCACTCAATCGCTATTTCTTCCAGGATGCTATTTGTAAAAATCCTTGTGTCCTAGGTGATTATCAGGTACGTCATTTCAATGGTGGAACACTGGATCTTGTGGTAGATAGCTCTTTTGACTTAGCTTCAGAGCTTCAAGAAGCACTATCAAAAGTAACAGTGCCTTTCGAAGTAGAGAGACTAGAACCTCGTGATATTATCCTTAAAGAAGAAGTGAATCATCTTGACCAAGACTTACTTGCTTCACTTGACATTCGATTGAACGAGTATGCTTGTGATAAAAATGGGCGTGTCTACTATCGTGATAACACGTCTATCCGTCCTAGCTCACGTGCAGCTGAAATGATTTTTTATCAAGACGAACAAGGACAGTTCGTAAAATATGATGATAAATACAAAGAAGAAGCCATTTTAGACTTTGAAACAGCAGTAGAAGCAGACCCCAATATTGTTACGAATACATGGGTAAGTCAAACACCTTCTAAAGCAGCTAAAAGTAAAGGGCTTTACAAAGGTATTTATTTCTATGAAACACCCCTTACGGATACAGAAAACAAGCGTATCCGTGGCATGGTTGCTATCAAAAATGCGTATCAAGCCATTATTGATATTCAAATGACGACAGACTATGATGAAGGTAAATTCAAACAACTGCTTGCAACACTTAATCAAGCCTACGATACTTTCAAGAAGAAGTATGGTTATATCAATCAAGCGGTGAATGCTCGCCTCTTTGACCGAGATGACCGTTACCCTCTTATTGCTAGTCTTGAGTTAGAGGAGTTGGACGAGAATGACAGCTCAAAGGTAGTCTTTGTGAAGTCAGATGCTTTTAAAAAGCCAACTATTCGTCCTAAAAAACACCTCCATCAAGTGATGTCAGCAGTAGAAGCCTTGAATGTATCGCTTTCGGAAGGTCGTGGCGTTGATTTGAACCTTATGAGTTCTGTCTATCCAGATGTCTCAGAAGATATGATGATTTCAGAACTAGGTGAGACAGTGATGATTGATGTGGAACGCTATATTGATGATAAGACTGTACACTATGTTACTAAGGATAAATTCCTTTCCGGTGATGTTCTTGCTAAACGTGATTGCATTAACTCTCTCATTGAAGACGGAGATACACAAGCGGATTGGGAACGTTATTTGGAATTGATTTTATCTGTTGTACCAGAACCAGTTGTCTTATCTGATATTGATTTTAGCATTGGTTCTAGCTGGATTCCTAGTAACGTCGTTTCTCAATGGGTGTTTAGTGAATTGTTGGATGAGAAGGTTGGTCTCCATTCTGAAGAAGCTAAAGCACTATTAGTGACATCCAGAATCGGACGAGGTTTCAACGAACGCTTGTTAAACCGCTATATGAGTCGTCAATCTAACCTGCGTTTAGGTCTACGTGATGAGTACAATAAAAGCTACTCACACGCAACAGATATTGTGGCTCACTTGCTTACAAGTAATCAACCAACAATCATGCGTAACTTTGGTACGACTGAAAATCCTGTACGTAAGGTTGATGAAGTGGCAACAGCAAACCTACGTGAGTGTGAACGTGTTCTACAAGAAAGCTTTAAGAACTTTATTCTTGAAAACCCAAGAGTCCAAGAAGTGATTGAGGATACCTACAATGAAGTCTTTAATCGCTATGTGACACGTCAATATGACGGAAGTCTCTTGGAATTTGATGGGTTGGCTAAAGGTGTAGAGCTTCGCCCTCACCAAAAGAATGCCGTACAACGTATTCTTGAAGAGAGACGTGCACTGCTTGCTCACGAAGTGGGTACTGGTAAGACACTAACCATGATTTCAGCAGCTTTCAAGATGAAAGAGCTTGGGCTTATTCATAAACCATTGTTTGTGGTTCCATCTAGTCTAACAGCACAATTTGGTCAAGAAATTATGCGTTTCTACCCTACCAAGAAAGTGTTTGTTACGACTGAGCAGGATTTTGAAAAGTCACGTCGTCGCTTGTTCGTTTCTCGTATTCTAACCAGCGACTATGACGGTATTGTGATTGGACATTCTCAATTTGAGAAAGTTCGTGTCTCACAAGAACGTGAACAAGCCTTTATTTCAGAAAAGATTGATGAGCTTGATGAGATCATTGGTTACGCAAAAGCTAATGACGACAAAATTACTTTTAAGCAAGCACAATCGATGCGTAGAAGTCTTGAGGCAAGCCTAGAGACGTTGCTTGAAAATAAGACTGGTATTGATGAGTTTATCAACTTTGAAAGCCTTGGTATTGACATGCTCTTTGTTGATGAAGCCCACGGGTACAAGAATGTCCGTCCTATGACACGTTTGGGGAACGTTGCTGGTATTACCAACCGTACTTCAAAAAAGAATATGGACATGGAAATGAAGGTGCGCGTGCTTCAAGAAGAGCATGATACACGTCACGTTGTCTTTGCGACTGGAACACCAGTTTCCAACTCAATTAGCGAAATGTATACGATGATGAATTATCTTCAACCAGATATCATGGAACATTTCAGTGTAAGTTTCTTTGATGCTTGGGTTGGTGCGTTTGGGATTGTTGAGAATAGTCTTGAACTTAATCCTACTGGAGACAAGTATATTTCACGTAAACGCTTTGCTAAATTTATGAATCTCCCTGAGCTGATGGCGATTTACCGTCAGACTGCAGATATCCAAATGACTGAAGACCTTAATCTTCCAGTTCCTATGGTAGAAAAGGTAGCGGTTGAAAGTCAGTTGACGGATAACCAAAAAGTTTATTTGGATGAGCTTGTAGAACGCTCAGACCGAGTTAAAAATGGGAGTGTAGATCCTAGTGAAGATAACATGCTCAAAATCACTAGCGAAGCCAGAAAGTTGGCTTTAGACATGCGTTTGCTGGATGCGGAGTTCTATGTAAGAGCTGATGCAGATAAACTCATGCAAGTGGTTGAGCGAGTGGATAAGATTTATCACATGGAGGCTAAGCATAAAGGGACACAAATGATTTTCTCTGACCTTGGAACTCCTAATGGCAAGGGTTTCTCTGTTTATCAAGAGTTGAAAGATTTGCTTGTTGAACGTGGGATTCCAGAAGAAGAGATTGCTTTTATTCACGATGCTGCTAACAAAAAGGCTAAGCTCCAACTTCAACGTCAAATGAATGCTGGTGAGATTCGTATTCTCATGGCCTCAACGGAAAAAGGGGGAACCGGTCTTAACGTACAACGTCGTATGAAAGCTGTTCATCACCTCGATGTGCCTTGGAAACCGTCTGATATTATCCAACGTAATGGACGTTTGGTTCGTCAAGGAAATATCTATCGTAAGGTAAATATTTTCCACTATATCACTAAAGGAAGTTTTGATAACTACCTTTGGCAGATTCAAGAAACAAAGCTCCGTTATATTACGCAAATCATGACCAGTCGTACACCGATGCGAGCTTCAGAGGATATTGACGAGCAAACACTCTCAGCCTCTGAATTTAAAGCCATTGCGACAGGCAATCCATATCTTAAACTTAAGATGGAACTTGATAACGAATTTGAGTTGTTGTCTAATCGTCGTAAGGCTTGGAAACGAGATATTGCTCTGTCTCAAAAACGTATTAAGCAAGCCCTTAAAGATAAGGAAAATTACGAGAAGAAACTTTCTCTATTAGTCCAGGATAAAGAGCTTGCAGAAAAGACAAGACCTTGGAAAGAAGTGGTTGAGAAAGAAGATGGTAAGAAATATGAGGTCGAACATAACCCATTTGTTATGACATTTGAACCAGATGGATACGAAGCAACGAAGAAAGATGTTGCAGGAAATCAACTGAACTATGCTATGCAAATGAATGTTGCCTCTGATCCCCTCCATATGAAAATGACAACCCTTGCTCATTATCGTGGTTTTGCCCTTCATGCGTTGGAACAAAAATCTGCTTGGCAACCAGAACGCATGCTTGACCTGCATATTATTGGTCAAAATAGCTATGCTGTTCGTCTAGATTTTGCGAGCGGTATTGGGACTATCCAACGAATCAACAATGTTATTGATGGTATGGATAAACAAGCCAAACTCTTGCAGGAAAACATTGACCGTTGTTCAGATACTATTAAGCGAGGAGAAGCTGCAGATGTTTTTGCAGACCAAGCTCGTCTTGACTACGTATCAGCTAAACGTGCCATTGTTAATCCTCTTATCGAAGTCGAGGACGAGTCTAAAAAGCCTACTGTAGAACAAATTGAAGAGGCTATCAATGCTTTTGAATTGCAGTACAAGGCAGACCATCCAGAAATGGATAAGGACTCTGATGTAAAAGTTAGCTCAATCACCGAGGAATATACTGCTAGCTATGATCCTGATGAAGAAAGCGAACTTGTTGAAGTTATTGAAGAGTTAGTAGATGAATCAGAAACTGGCTTTGAGGAAGAAGTAGTAGTTGTTCAAGAAATCGTTGAAGAAACGACTCATGTCGTTGTTTCACAAGAAGTTCTTGATATGGCTGATGACTTCCTAGAAAGTATTTCTGAACTCTTTGGCATGACTGAAGAACATAATGACAATGTATCTACAGAATTAGTTTATGAAACCTCATCTGTTAATGAGGTAGTAGAAGCAGAAGTAGAAGTCTACGAAGAAATTTCACTATTTGACTTCGTTTAATCACAAAAAAGGATAATATCTTCTTGAGGAGATGTTATCCTTTTCTATTATTGATTGTCATAAATTGAAATGTTTCAGATATTTGGAATAGCCGTCTGTTCAATATTTGGTTAGAAATTTTCTTTATGTTCAAAAGGGGTCAGAATGCCTCCTTTTGAATAAAGTTTATAAAAAAGGTAGTGATGAAAATATTATAATAATTACCTCAAAAAGAAGTATGTATAAGTTAAATTGTTTTTTCATACTCAAACCTCTCGGCAAGAAACAAGAATAAGAGCTAGAAAATTTAGACAGTAGACAAACACTATTTTGAGTGTTTCTCTTTTTTAAGTCACCTAGTCTGAATTTAAGGGATTAATTTTATAATAAGAAGGTATTGGATTGTAAAATAGCTACAAAAAATGAAATTTGAGAGATTGCTTTTTATAAAGCGATATTTTATTTAACATTTTAAAAATACTAATAAAAAAGAAATATAAAAAAACAATATTTGCACTTTTTACTCACTAAAAATAAAGATATATTGTTTACAATAAGAGCGTAGAAAATATTTACTACATACTAACATAAGGGAGAATGATTGCCATGAAAAACTCAAAAGATATTTTGAACAATGCTATCGAAGAAGTTTCTGAAAAAGAACTTATGGAAGTAGCTGGTGGTAAAAGAGGTACAGGTTGGTTTGCAACTATTACTGATGACTGTCCAAACTCAGTATTCGTTTGTTGTTAATCAAAACAATCTTGATAAGTGGACTAAAAATTTCCTGTTTAGACTTAGTCTAGGCAGGATTTTTGAGTAATGGTAGGATAAATATGATAAAAAGAGATGAATTAAAGTCAGAATACCAACAACATCAGTTTTACGAATACTTTAACTCAATTTTTAATTACGACATACTAGATACTTCTATTAGTGAAAATATTTATTTATTGAGGAAAACGACACATAAGTTATTTTATAGTGAGTTTGAAAATCAGTTATTTGAAACCGTAATGTTCCTTTCAATGAAAACGCTAGTTTTAGATATAAATAATTTTTCCAAGGAAATTGGAAATAAGTCAGAGGCGTATGAGCAATATATACAGCAAATAAAGGAAGAAAATGGAATAAATAATTTTTTTGATAGGTATCCGTATTTGTTAAAACAAATCAATAGAGAAGTCAGATTAATAGAAGAATCATATTCTTTACTATTTGATAGATTTTTAAAAGACTTGTCTGAGTTAAGATCGTGTTTTAATATTACTGAACCCCTAAGTAATGTTGAGTTTTCACTTGGAGATAGTCATTCCCAAAAACAAACAGTTGTTAAGATTGAATTTAAAGAGAAATCCATTTACTACAAGCCTAAAAGTTATGATTCATACAACATTTTGTTAGAACTTATTAGTTTATTGAAATCTAATAATATACCCTCTTTCAGTCTTCCTGAAAGCTTAATTAAAGCGGATTATTGTTGGCAACTCGGTGTGGATTATATAAATTCTAATAATGATGAAGTAAAGAGAATATACCTTAAGTATGGTGTTTTAGCAGCATTTTCTGAAATTTTTTCCATTACGGACTTACATATGGAAAATGTGATTGTTTCAGGCGGAGATTTATATTTAATTGATGTTGAAACATTTTTTCAAAGAAAGTTGAATGTACAAACTAATAATTTTGAAGGGATTACTGTTGATACTTATCAGAGAATTTATGAGACATCACTTTCAAATGGTTTATTTCCTGTACAATTTGAGAAAAACAGCGCTCCTAACATTTCTGGAATAAGTGGAAAAGGTGGAAAAAGAAAAAAGGGGAAGTATGAACTGATAAATAAAAATCGTGGGGATATGAAGTTAGTGAAAACTGACTATTTTCAGGAAGATAGCTATAATATTCCAACATTAAATGAGAAAATGGTGGAACCTCTCGACTATGCTAATGAGGTAATTGCAGGATTTAGAGAATGCTATGCATTTCTCATGTCGCAACGTGCAAAGGTTAAAAAAATTTTAGAAGGTTTCCCGAAATTGAAAACTAGAGCCATATTCAGAAATACTTCCGACTATGGAAAATTTTTGCAAGCCTCTACGAATCCAAAATATCTTTTCTCAGAAAAAAAGAGGGAGAATTTATTTTCGATACTATATGAGTCAAAACATATTGAACAATTTATTGTTGATAATGAAATTAAAGATTTAATGAATGGTGATATTCCTTACTTTTCAGTGGATACCAGTGGAAATGTATATAATTCTTTAGGAACAGTAATTGGAAATCTAGGAGAGACAACCTCGTTATTTGATAATATAGCTACCCTGAATGATGAAAGAATGAAGTTCACTTGTGAATTGATTGGAATAGTCTTGAAAAAACCGATTAAGCATTGGGAGAGGAAAGAAGGGAAATCTTATTATTTTCCATTAATATCCTCAAAACAAAGTTTTAATGAGAAAATCTTAGACAGCGTTAGACAGATATTTATTGATGCAAATAAGAATAGTTTTTCTTCGGAGGAGGAGATGACATGGCTCAATATTGATATTACAGAGACTGAACAATGGGTAATATCTCCTCAGAACATTACCTTATATAATGGATTGATTGGGAATGCCTTATGTTATTTATATGCTTATCAAATTCTTGGTGAAGAGCAATATCTAGTATCATTAAATAAGATATTGAAAACACTGGAAACCACGAAGAATCTTATAGAAACTAGTGATATGTCAGTTTTTTTAGGAAAAGGAGGTTTGATTTATCTATACTTTAGTTTGTGGAGAAGACTTAAATTACCTCGATACCAAAAATTATATTTAGACATAATCAAAGAATTTTCCAGCCAGTCACTGGAGGAGCAAAATATAGATTATATTTCTGGAGTGTCTGGTTTATTAGTTGTTCTATGCAACATATATAATGTAGAGCAAAATAAAACAGTATATCATTTAATTAATAGGATATCTGAATTTATTATTGATAATGTAAAAAAAGAAGATGGTAGGGTTTATTGGGTATCGGATTTTTCAGATTCAGAAATTCTAAATGGACTATCTCACGGACAATCTGGAATTGCATATGCATTACTTTTATCATGGAAAATCAATAAAAATTATAATTATTTTAAAATAGCGAAGTCAGCTATTGATTTTGAAAATACCCGTATTTCTGATGGAAATTGGATTGATTTTAGAAATAAAGGAAAACGTTCAGAGTTAGGAATGCCAGAACCTATTTATTGGTGTCACGGTGCAACAGGTATCGGATTAACGAGATATAGAGAATCAAAATGGTTAAACGATAAAAAGTTGAAAAATAATTATGAAATGGCTAAACAAACAGTATTAAATAATGGTTATTTGAATTCGGATTGCCTTTGTCACGGGAAAATGGGCAACATGGAATTATTTATGAATTTAGATGACTCCTTGAAAAGTGAAGTAGATATAGAAGGTATCATGCTTAATATTGTTCGTAATTCTCAAAAATTTGGTTGGGAATCTGGCTTGCCACAACACACAAGAGTGTTTAATATGATGGTTGGTGAAATAGGGATAGCATATCAGTTGCTTAGATATATATCCAATTATGAAGTACCATCATTATTGTTATTAGATGTTCCAAATGGGAGTATTGAAAATGAAAAAGATTACACCGATTGAACAAACAACTTCTACTGAATGTGGATTATGTTGTTTATATATGATGTTAGATTATTTTGATATTCCAGAAACATATTTTAATTTGAAACAACAAGTCGATTTAGGGAGAAATGGACTGAGTATAAAGAATATCTCAGATATTGCTTCTATCTACGGAGTTACTTGTAAGACTTATCGTTTTTCCAAATATCCTGAAAACTTACCTGTCATGGTATTTGTTTTAGATTCGCATTTTGTAATTTTAGAGGATATTCGTGATGATGTCTTTACTATTGTTGACCCTGCTGTTGGGAAATATGTCTTAGCAAAGAATGAATTCTTTGAATTATCTCCTAAATTTTATACCGAATTTTTTTATGATCAGACGACTAATTCTTCAAAAAAAATAGTCAAACGAGGATTGGTTGGCAGAAACGTAAAGGAAATGATATTTGTAAATAGGAAGGATATTTTTTTAACCATTCTATATACTCTGGTTTTTCAGATTATGACAGTGTCAATTCCATTTTTCATAAGGGGAATTATTGACGGAAATTGGTTTTTCCTTAAAAAGTTTGGCTATTTAGAAAGTGCAGTCCTACTTTCTATCATAATTTTTTTTCAAGGAGGATTTTATTTTCTAAAGAATATCTCTTTAGTGAAATTGCAAAATAAATTTCACAGCACTATTTCAGAAAAGTTTGTGACTAAGTTATTGAAACTTCCCATAGAATATATTGGAAAAATAGATAAAACAGACATCATTCATAGATATAATGGTTTGATGATTGTGAGGGAGTTACTATCAGAAAGAATTATTTCTATCTGGTTGGATATTATCTTAATGTTTGCGAGTATTAGTTATGTCACATATGTTTCCACACCTTTGGGAATTATATTGGGTATAGTTTTTATTGTAGAAATGATGATTTTTTTCCTGTCACTAAGCATTAAACAAGAAAAGTTAGGTAAAGAAGTTTTAAGACAAAAGAACTCTTTACAAACATTCTTTTCACTGATGGACGGGCTATTTCTTTTTAAAGCTAAAAATTCTGAAAAAGAACTTTTGTCAAAATGGGATAAAAGTTTTAAGGACTATATCAATTCAACATATGATAGAAATAGATTTTTCAATCTTTTAGGAGCAGTAAATTATGTGATAACTTTTTCCATACCTATTTTGTTAATTCTGTTGTTTCTATATTATTCACCAAATAGTGGCAGTGGTGAGCTTATTCTTCTTTATATGATGGTTTTAAATTTTATTAATCCCATTAATAATATTTTGAATTCGATTGATGAGATTCTATATGGTGTTAAGCATTACGAAAGGGTATTAGAGATATCAACTCTTGATAATGAGACGAATGGTACTCATAAGTTATCAGAGGATACAGATATAGAGATAAATTTTAAAAATATAAACTATCAATATGAGTTAAATGGGGCAAAGGTGTTAAATGGAATAAACCTAAAAGTCCATTCAGGAGAATTTGTTGCAATTATAGGGAAAAGTGGAAGTGGAAAGACAACTCTAGCTAAGATGTTGTTAGGCTATGTAAGCCCTAGTAGTGGAGACATGACATACAACAATATATCCTACTCTAAAATTGATAAAAAAGATTTTAGGAATATATCGGCTTTTGTATCTCAAGATTCTCCCATGTTTGATGGGGATGTGATGTATAATATTTCGCTAGGGAGAGAATCTGTTTCAGGAGAACAGGTTATTGAAACTTGTAAAAGAGTATCAATATATGATGATATCATGAGTATGCCAATGAAGTTTCATACTCTACTTTTTCGAGATAAACCATCAATATCTGGGGGGCAAAAACAACGGATTTCTTTAGCAAGAGAACTTGTAACCACCCCTAGAATCTTAGTTCTTGACGAACCTACATCAGCTTTAGATGTAAAAACTGAAAGAATAATCCAAAAAAATGTTGAGGCTTTACATTGTACGAGGGTTTTGGTTACCCACAGACTTAATACAGTTGAAAAAGCTGATAAGATTTTAATAATGGATAATGGCAAAATTATTGACTATGGAAACCATTATTATTTGTACAAAAATAATAAGTATTATTGTGACTTATATGACTCGTATATGAATAAATATCAGGAGGAAGAGGTAAAATGAAACAATTAGTATTAAAAGATGTTTGCAAAAAATATCCCAATCAACTGAATTATGCTCTAGACCATATCAATTTGATTGTGGAAAAAGGAGAATTTGTAGCTGTCATGGGGCGTAGCGGTAGTGGGAAAACGACGCTTTTAAATGTTACTTCAATTATTGATAAAATTGATAGTGGGAATATTTATTGTGCGGATAAAGAGATTAGCACATTCTCTGATAAGGAGGCAACTAATTTTAGAAAAAATGATATTGGTTTTGTTTTTCAAGATTATATGCTGTTAGACAGTCTAACCATTAGGGAGAATATTTCTGTTGCTTTGTCTTTAAAAAATGTTGATTCTTCAAAGATTGATGATTTGATAAATAGCTATGCAAAAAGATTTAATTTACATGAACAGTTGAAAAAATACCCTTATCAACTTTCTGGAGGTCAAAGACAGAGGGCCAGTATTATCAGAGCAATCATTAAAGACCCAGAAATTATTTTTGCTGACGAACCAACAGGAGCACTTGACTTGAAATCTTCTGAGGAAACAATGATGATTTTGAGTGAAATCAATAAAACGGAAAAGGTAACTATTCTAATGGTTACTCATGATGTTTTATCAGCTTCTTATGCCGACAGAGTTATACTCCTCAAAGATGGAAAACTTCACATGGAGATTGATAAAAAAGATTGTGGAGAGTCGTTTTACGATGTAATTAGTCAAGCTTTATCCGATAGAGGAGAGTAATATGATTTGGGCAATTACAAAATCTAACATTAAAAAGAATTTTCCGTTATATCGTATCTATTTTCTAGCTACGATCGGTTTATTAAGTATTTTTATAGCTTTTTTAAATTTTATTTCAGATAAAATCATCGCAGAAAAAATTGGGGATAGTGGTCAAGCTCTAGTTATCGCCAATGGTTCATTGTTATTTTTGATTGTATTTTTGGTGGTATTCTTAATCTACTTCAATAATTTCTTTGTAAAAAAACGCAGTCAAGACCTTGGAGTCTTAGCAATACTAGGGTTTTCAAAAAGAGAATTAACAAAATTACTAACTTTAGAAAATCTTGTTATTCTAGTTCTGAGTTACTTGGTAAGTTTATTGCTAGGACCTACTTTATATTTTTTAGCTGTACTTGTAATTACTCATCTATTGGATTTAACAATGGAAGTTCAGTGGTTTATTACAGTTAAAGAGATTATAGAGTCTTTAGGAATATTAGTCGTAGTTTTTCTGATTAATTTCATCACAAATGGAGTTATTATTGCTAAACAGTCATTGATTGAATTTGTTAATTTCTCAAAAAAGGCTGAGAAAAAAATCAGGATAAGAAAAGTCAGAGCTATTATTGCTATTACCGCATTGCTATTGTCATATGTTTTATGTTTGACGACAGTGTTTTCATCCACACGAAAGATGCTATTAAGCGTAGGGATGGTACCAATTTCTCTTTTGATAATTATCTTAGTTATTTTAGGCTCAATTTTTACAATCAGATATGGATTGACTTTTGTAATTTCTTTCTTAAAAGAAAAGAAAAAAAGGTTATATCGTCCTCTCTCTAATATTATCTATCCTAAATTTAACTATCGTATTGCGACAAAAAATAAATTATTAACAGTCTTGGGGGGGCTTTTAACACTAACCGTTTCAGTTACTGGAATTATGGTAATGCTTTATGCTTATTCTCTTAATGGAATAGAAAGATTGACTCCATCTGCCATAGAATATAATGTTGAATCAGAAAATGGTCAAGTCAATGTTACAAATATTTTAGAGAATGGGCAAGTGAGTTTAGTTGATATTAACCTATTGAGATTGAACACTAACCCAGAAGTGACTATCACAGAATCTGGGCAAACAATTCCTTATTTTGATATAATTAATTACAGTAATTATAAAGAGTTAATGAAAGCTCAAGGAAGAAAAAATTCTATTGAAGGTAGTGAGTCACTACCATTGTTAATAAATTATTTTCCAACAGAAATTAGCCTAGGGAAAACCTTTAATTTGGAAAATGCATACGATGTTACTGTAAAACAAGTATCAACGAATAATGTTTTTAGTTTTTCTACAAGTGTCACGACTCTGGTGGTTTCTGATAAATTATATGCTGAGCTTAGTTCTCGTTTTCCAGAGAAAAAAATGACAATTAGGACTTTTAATGGAGATTCAATTAGGTCAAGCGAAACATTTTACAATCAGTTTAGTACGGTTCCTGATGTTATCAGTAGTTATAGTAGGGAACACACAGTAAAGACTGCTAATATTGCGACTTATATCTTTATAACCTTCCTATCCATACTCTTTATTATTTGTACAGGTAGTATTCTATACTTTACAAGCCTTATAGAAATCATGGAAAATAAAGAAGAATATAGCTATCTGAGTAAGTTAGGTTATAGTAAAAAAATGATTAATCGGATTGTCGGATATGAAATAGGTATACTTTTCCTTATTCCTGTATTAATTGGGATAATAAATGGTAGTATGTTGCTTATTTTCTATAAATATTTATTTATGGATACATTGGTTGCAGGCAATATTATAATGCTATCTTTGTTGCTTTTTCTGTTTTTCTTTTTGATAATATATGGCACATTTTATTTATTGACATTGCGGTCAGTGAAATCAATAATAAACAATTAATTCTAAAAACTTTTTAACTTTAACGATTTAGTAAATAATATGATGAGAATAGAAAAAATAGCAAAGAGTAAATTTTTGGGGATCACAATAATCTTGTTACAACAATTAATAGCCTTTTTGATTTTGGTCTATAATCGAGAAAACTTGTCTCTTCTTTTCTCTGAAAAAGTAGCTCTTGTAATGACTCTTATTGATACAGGTTTTATTTGGCTGGCAGCAATATTACGCCAAAAACAAGATGGGATTTTTAAAAAAATTATTTCTATCGTTTTCTTAACAATTTGGCAATACTTGGTATCTGTGCTATCAAGGGAAACTCCTCTCTTTTTTAGTAGTGGTCTGCAAATTATATTGCTCTATTGTTATACCGTTGAGATTACTGATTTAATATTATATGGGCAGAAACAGTTTAAAGATAAGCTAGACAAGAGCTTATTAATGATCATTTTTGTTTCTATAATTAGCCTTTTAGTTAATAGAACTTTATTTAATTTCTTATTCTTAGTTGTTTTTACTATTTTACACCTTTATCCATTATTGGTTATAGTGCTATATTATAGGTATTTTAGGCAACAAATATCAGTTGTAAGACGTTCATTGATATTATTTTCTTTGCTTTTGCTAGCAATACTTGGTAGTGAATTTTATGGAGAGATGCTAGATGTTAATCAAGCCTTTAATAATTTGGGGTGGTATCTGTTTCCCCTTATAATGAGTACAATATACTATTTTAAGGTCATACATGATAAATTTAGTCTAGTTACTCGAAGATGGTTAGGTAATTACAAAACTCGTATAGAACTTTTATTTCTACTTCTTATCATTTGTTGGGTAATACTTATAAAGGTACTAGTTAAAGATTTTTTACTATTTTTTATAGTTGTTGATGCAAGCACGTTTTTTTGTCTAGTGGTAATTTCTTGTATCTTTTGTTATTTAGAAAACTTTAAGCAAAATTTTGACTATGAAAATAGAAGATTGAACTATTTTATGAAATCGGAGGAAAACATGAGAGTGGAGTTCTCAAATTATTTGCATGATGATGTCTTGCAAAATGTCATAGCGATAAAAAACTTACTCTCTTTAGAAAATAGTGATATAACACATGGTTTTATTGTTAATGGGTTGAATGATCTAGTTTCTGGTATCAGGGATGAAATTGATACTTATCACCCAATAGTTCCTTCTAATCGAACAATGAAAGAAAACATACAGTCTCTTTTTGATGATATTGTTAAAAGGAGGAAAAGTAATAAGTTGTTGTATTTCAACTGTTCGAGTAGTACAATAATCCCACCTCCATATGGAGATATTGTTTACAGGTTTATAAAAGAATTAATTAATAATGCTATAAAATATGGAGTCAGTAAAGATATTCATTTATCTTTAAAGGTTCAATCTGATATTATTATCATAGAGGAGAGCAATCAGGTGGTGGAAAAAGTTCAATCTATAAATTATGGCAGAGGTTTGAAATCATTTCAAGAAACACTAGTAGCTTTTGATGGAGATATGGAGCTACAAATAGATAATAAACAATACAATATCAGAATATTACTTCCCATTGATTGGAAATTGTGCTATGAAGATTTTATTAATTGATGACCATAAACTATTTGCAAAGAGTATCCAACTGTTATGCCAACAGTATGATGAGGTAGATGTTATAGATACAGTTACTTCTAATTTTAACGATGTGACGATTGATTTATCTAAATACGATATTATATTACTTGATATTAATCTAACAAATATTTCTAAAGAGAATGGATTGGAGATAGCGGAGGAACTCATACAGTCTACTCCTAACTTGAAAGTTGTTATGCTGACAGGATATGTTAAGTCAATCTATGAAGAGAGAGCAAAAACAATAGGGGCATACGGTTTTGTAGATAAAAATATAGACCCTAAACAACTCATCTCTATCTTAAAGAAAGTGGATTCTGGGAAAAAGTATTTTGAACAAATTGAATCTCAGGATTATGTTGAAGCTTTAACTGACCGAGAAATAGTAATCTTAAATTTGAGTAAGAAAGGTCTCTCTGTTAAAGATATAGAGGAAATGTTACAAATTAGTAGGAGAACAGTATTTAATCATTTGAACCATATCTATTCAAAACTTCTAGTAAATAATAAGCAAGAGGCTATCTACAAAGCTGAGCAATTAGGGTATTTTATGGACTTCTGAGTTGTAGGCAAACAACTTAATTAAGCTTTATCTTTGTATTTGTTAGGGATTATGTGAAATAGAACATACTAAGATTAGTAGTGAAGAAATCTCCGACGGGAGAGAGTACTCACTACTTTTTCTTTATGTTAAAGTAGTGGTGTCTTGTAAAGTCGTAGGGCTCAATGGCGTTAGATGTCGCTTGACAAACTGGCAAGATACCTGTTTTAGATGGAATATTATCAAAGTATGTTGGATGCTAGACGTCGAGTATTGAAAAGGACATCACTAAAATAAGGAACCATTCAAGACAAAAGAGGTAATGTCATGCGTGCAGTATTTGGAATTGATGTA
>NZ_KV832031.1:86489-86689 GCF_001837325.1 Streptococcus sp. HMSC065H07 | reverse complement strand
CCACTCAACCACTGCGTCTTGCTCGGCAATCCAAGGACAATTGAGAGGCTAGGACTTTTGTCCCGCCCTCTTTTTAAAGGGGATATTCGAGATGCGTTTTAATTCTAAAAGTGAAAGAAATTTGGCTTTTGAACAGGCTCTTTTGAGATATGATATCATAAAAAAAGGGCTACTTAAGATTTCGAAAGAAGAGCTGTCAT
>NZ_KV832031.1:72988-86389 GCF_001837325.1 Streptococcus sp. HMSC065H07 | reverse complement strand
GCTAGTGACTCCTAATAGTAGAAATTAAAAAGGCGCTTAAAGTTTTTTAACTTTGAGTGCCTTTTTTTGTTACTTTTTGGTATATTTTACGAATAGATATATTGTAGAAAATAGGAGGTATATAAAATGATGACTTATGATGAAGTAATGGAAGCGATAGAAAGAGGGTTTATCAAGGGAGATAAAATCAGTATTATTCGACGAAATGGCAAGATCCATGATTATGTTTTACCAGGAGAGAAAGTAGAACCTGGAGAAATAGTGGAAGAAGAGGACTTAGATGTTGTCCTTGAAGAGTTGAAGGAGTTCTAAAATGATGCAGCTTTTAAGTAAGATGATTCTTATGGTCTCGCAAAAGGGATACAAGAGTGATAAAATAGCCTCAATTATTTAAAATGGAATGACTGCGTACTATAAGGTAGGTGACTCAATAGGAAGGATAATTTCTGTTTGAAAATATTCTCCTTGTTCACTTGTGATTATCATACTACCTCCATGTAAATCAACAATTTGGTTAGAAATTTTTAGTCCCATACCACTTCTGCGAACTCCAGAAATATCAAAATTAAATTCCTCAATTTTATTAATATTTTTAAGTCTATCTGTAGAAGTTCCAATTCCATTATCACGTATAATAACTGAAAATTTATTACGGGAAATATAGTTAAGGACAATCTGAATATTACAACCAGAAGGGTTATGCAATACAGAATTATAAATGAGATTGTGAATAACTCTAGACATCAAAGATTTTTCAATGTACATTTTTTTACCCAACAATTTATTATCAGGAATAAACTCAAAATTAAAATCATTCCAAATCTCTTGATTAATAATTTGTATGATTATTTCCTTAAAGAAGGGTATAATGTCTGTTATTTCTTGATTTAATTTTAAATTACCGTTTGTTAGTCTAGCGAATATGTTGAGATCGTTTAGCAAATTTTGAATATAGTGACTCTCAATCAGCGTAGGTTTCAAATTTTTTAATAGGTCATCATTGTCTGTTTTTTCAATAGCTAATGATGCATTAGCCACGATAACTGAGAGTGGGGTTTTGATGTCATGAGCTATTCCAGAAATCCAATTCTCTTTGAATTCTTCATTTTTACGTAGTTTTTTGTTAGCAGAGTTAACCGCTAAAGTTAATCTATCTAATTCTTGAACAGAATTTACCTGTTTGTTTAAACCGACAGGTAATTTACCTATTGCGTTAATAATTGGCTGGATGTTGCGATTTAAGAAAGTAACACTATAAAGGTATAGGAATAGGCAAAATAGGCAGTTAACAAATATGATAACTAAAATTAAAATCGGAAAAATTTGAATTCTCTTTAGATCAAAGAAATTATTTCCGTATCTAATGATACTTTCTTTTGGAAATGCAATTATATAAATATCTTTTTGTTCTTTTTTTATTTGAGTGAATATTGGATAGTCATCTAAATAATAACGTGAAAACTTAATGACATCGGCATAATCAAATTGTGTTTTTATATTTTTAGGTTTTTTGATATTAAACTTTTCATTTCCACTTTTTTGATCAAGAATCATGACCCATAAGTTGTGCTTTTTAATCAGTTTTTTTGCAGTTTGATTAACTTTATATGTTCCATTTGATGGGGTGATGTTCGAAGATACACCTTGTATGATATCTATAGGAGATTGTTGGCTACGGATAAAGTTGGTTGTAGCTACTAATAGAACAAAATCGATAAATATTATGGTAAGAAAGGCGAGAATAAATTTTAATATACCTTTTTTGAAAATATTCATAGAGGACTCCGTAAATTCAGATAACTAACTTATAACCCAGCCCTTTGACTGTAATGAGGTGACGTGGTTTTGATGGGGATAATTCTATCTTCTCTCTTATATTACGAATATGTACCATTAAGGATTTTTCATATCCGAAACTATCTATTCCCCAAATAGTATCGCAGATTGCTTCTGTTGACACAATATAGTTTTTATTGGTATATAGTTTTCTTAGAATCTGTATTTCAGTTGGAGTTAGCGATAAATGCTGTTCCTCTTTTTTTACACTAGCATTATTTAAATCAATGATACAAGAAGTTAACGTTATTAATTCTGATTCTCCTTTATATGCTCTCCTCAGTAAAGCAATTATACGATAGATTAAAGTTTTTGGAAGAAATGGTTTTGTGACAAAGTCATCACCACCTGAATCTAATCCTTTAACTTCATCATCTGGATTATTTTTGGCTGTTAAAAATAAAATTGGTATATCAGAAGTTTTTCTGATGTACTGAGCAAGTAGATAACCTTCTCCATCCGGCAACATTACATCTAGGATAATGAGATCTATTTTAGAAATAGAAAAAATATCTATTCCTTCGCTAATACTGTAAGCATTACTAATATTTTTAAATCCCCTGCTCACCAAAACTTCTTTAATAGATTTACTAAGTGAAACATCATCGTCTACTATTAATATCCGTTTGTTTAATAGCTGCGCTTCGAAATTCATATACGCGCCTCCCATAAAATTTATTTTAATTATACCATAAACCATCTTACTTTAATAAACTGTAGGCAGATAGGAAATTTAAATTCTTAAAAATAATTTTAAGATTTCTTTACTCTGTCTTAACCTAGTCTTCGTAAAATTTACTTGTAACAAAGATACTTAGTCTCAAAATAATAACGGATTATCAATAGCTTTGAATAGTCATGTGCTAGAGGTAACTTAGCAGATTATTCTTAAATCTTAGAAAGAGGAAAAATATGAAAAAAGATGTAGTTATCGAATCAATTAAAGAAGTAAGTCTTGAAGAGCTTGATCAAATTATTGGAGCTGGGAACGGTGTGTTTAAAACTATCTCACATGAGTGTCATCTTAATACCTGGGCATTTCTTGCTACATGTTGCTCATAATAATTATTAATTTAGAGAGAGGAAAATTATGAAAAAAGATGCAATTATCGAATCAATTAAAGAAGTAAGTCTTGAAGAACTTGACCAAATTATTGGAGCTGGGAACGGTGTGTTTAAAACCATTTCACATGAGTGTCACTTGAATACTTGGGCATTTCTTGCTACATGTTGCTCATAATTTTTGATGACTAAGTATCTACATTGTTATATAAAGAAGAGGGAAACCTCTTTTTTTTATATGATGAATTTTGTTTATTTATTCATTCATGTAGTTCATATAATTTATGACTATATATTAAATTAGAAATTTATCTTGACTTTACTTTGCCTTAAACTTGTCTTTATGTTGCAATTTTAGAATCAATTTATAAAGAAAAATAATTTCGAGCCAGACTCGACATGAAATTTAATGAGGTTATAGACTATGAAAAATAATAAAATTCATCTAGAAGCTTTGGAAGCGTTACAAGAACTAAAAATGGAAGAAATAGATAATCTTTTGGGCGGAGCTGGTCATGGAGTAAATACTATTTCTGCTGAATGTCGTTGGAATAGCTTACAAGCTATCTTTACCTGTTGTTAATTTTTAGAAAGGTAAGACAATGAATCATCAAGAACAATTATATAGTCAGTTTAATAAATTTCCTAAAGTTTTTATTGAAAAGAAAATACCTGAAGTTCTTAATGAGGATGTTAAGGTACTAAAACAGGTTGAGAAAAATATATCAGACTATTATCGATCTACATTAATTTATTTGATTAACGAAAAACGTATTGAAGGGAAGTTAATTGGCGATACAGCTGAGCTACGATATGATTATTTTAATAATGTATTATGTAAAAATGGTGATATTTTAGAAGAAATAGAGGAAAGATTTCCGACTATTAGTCAACGTGTCATCATCAGTATAGAGCAGTACCTTGATTTGCTTAAATGCGTAAAAAAACATTTTTCAATAGACTTTTCAATATTGAAAAAAATAAAATTTATTTGCTCAGATGATGAATATCCTAATTTAAACAATCTTGATATTAAAGTAACAGGTGATATTCATAATGGAAGTGGAGTTTGTATTTTATCTTATGAGGGACAAAAATTAGTTTATAAGAAAAAATCGTCAAAACCAAATCATCTTTTAAAAAAATTGGATAATCAAGTTAGCAAGTATTTAAAAAAAGAGATTCAGTTTGTACCTGACTTTTTAGATAGGGAAGGTTACTTTTGGGAAACTTTTATAGACAGTAAACCAGTTTGTTCGATTGATGAAGCGAAAGAGTTTTATAAAAGAATGGGTTATCTTGTAGCATATGCTTACATTTTAAATATTTCTGACTTGCATTTCGAAAATCTTATTTCACATAATGTTCAGCCTATCCTAGTAGATGCTGAGACAGTATTTTCTGTAAGTCCGTATGAAACAGTAGCGGATAATAATGCTACTTTAGAGATAATTCGGGATAGCAGAAATTCAGTACTATCTACAGGATTGTTACCTGTGTCTGAAGCCGATAAAATTTTTGGAGGAGATACTAGTGGAGTTTTAGGGGGCACTCTTATTGGTGAAGCAAGAGTGCTGATAAACCAGAATAGAGATGATATACATGTTGAAAAACAAAAATATAAAACAGAAAATCAAGCTCACTTACCTTATCGAGTAGGACAAACGGGATTAAGGAATTATTTAAATGCAGAAGATTACATTGATTCCATAAAAATGGGCTACCTAGAGTTAGGTCATTTTATTATTGATAATAAAGAATTTCTAAAACAACTTTATTTAAGTTTTAGTGATTTAAAAACAAGAGTTTTATTTAGAAATACTAGAGATTACAGTTTAGTCCGTCAATTGTTGACTTCACCAATTTATTGTAATCAGTCAAATGTTTTATTTGAAAAGATGTCTGATAAATTATCAAATTTTGAAAGTTTGAATTTATGTGAATCTGAAGAAAAACAATTACTTAATATGAATATTCCATATTTTTATTCTCGTATTAGTGATGTCGACATTAAAGATAATGAGACTATAGTATGGAAATTAAAAGAATCTGCTTTAACCGAGGCATTAAAAAAATTGGAAAGATTTGACTTGAGCATAATGAAGGAACAAGTCGGTTTAATTGAATTTTCTATTAAAACACCAAATGCTTTGTATAGTACCGAGCTTCAAGAGTCGTACAAAAAATTTAATAATTTAAATTCAGATAAAGAGGTTTTGTTTGCTGGTATCAATACGCTAGTTGATACCATTTTGAATAATGAGAAATGCTCTAAATTAGATGGAAGTACAAATTGGTTAACGCTTAAAGTTACAGATTATGATGCATTTAAACTTGAACCTATGGATCTATCTATTTATGAGGGAATTTCTGGATTATCAATTGCATTATGTGAAGTCTACGATTTAGTGAATAGTGAAAGACAGGAGAAAATTTATAATTGTATACATAGAATTTTTCTAACTCTCTCAAACTCTTACGATAGTGTGCAAAATCAATCGTACTACGTTGGAAAATTAGGTATTCTTTCTGCATTGAAAAGAATACAGTTGATTACGGGACAAAAAATCTCAAAGTCAATTTTAGATAGAAATAAGGATTACAGTTTAGATTTGAATGTTTCGAGTGCAGATTTTCTTTCAAGTTTTCCTAATGAGATTGTTGCTCTGTATAGAAGTGATTTGTCAATTAAAAATCTTCGACAAGCCTTAGATAAATTAATTGATTTAAAGGTTAATTATGAGAATTATATTGCTTGGGATAATTTGGAATCAAATAATGTTAGTTTAGCACATGGAAATCTAGGAATAGAATTGGCATTACACTATATTGCTGGAATTTTGGATAATTCTAAAGCCCTAGAGATGTTATTTCAAGCGAATAACTTTGATAATCGCCAAAAAATATCTCAAGGTTGGATAGATAAAAGAAATAATTCAACCAGTGCTAATTGGTGTCATGGCTCAACAGGAGTTCTTGTTGCAAGATTAGCTCAACTAGAATTGGATAAAAAATTTCAGCTAATTCCTAGTGCTAGAAGAAAAGAGTTAGAAGCTGATATTAGACATGCAGTATCTCAAATAATTGAAGTTGGATTCAATATGACCAATTTTTCTATTTGTCATGGAACTAGTGGAAATTTGTTAGCACTTAACTATTATCGTTCATATCTTAAAGGACACGAAGCACAAGAGTTGGAAAAAATTTTGGAAATTGAGTATAGGAAGTTGCATTCATTTGGTTTAGAAAATGGGTGGATGTGCAGTTTTAATACTAAATATAATGTTTATGGGATTATGAATGGTTTGTCAGGGATATTATATTCTACAGCCAAGTATCTAAAAAGAGATAATTCTCTAGACCTTCTAATCCCTACTCTATAATCAGCGATAGGAAGGAAACTTTATACATGAAGATTGTTTTGCAAAATAACGAGGAGGATTGCTTATTAGCATGTTATACAATGCTATTAAATGATCTGGGGCACAAAGTCCCTTTATATGAGGTATATAATAAAGATACCCTACCAGCGGATGGTCTGAATGTATCGTACTTACTATCTCTTAACGAGAGGTTTGGAGTAACCTTGAATGCATACCATGCTACATATGAGGATATATGTAAAATCTATAAGGAACAGAAACAAAGGATGATTCTCCACTGGAATAATGATCATTTTGTTGTTCTAGAAAAGATTACTGCAACCCAAGTTATGATAGTAGATCCAGCAATTGGTCGAGTAAAATATAGTTATGAAGAATTTATAAAACACTACTCTAAAACAATAGTGTTGATAAGTAAAAGTAAGAATTTTCAAAAGCAAAAATATAACCAAATTTTTTGGAAATATTTTATACAAACTTTGAAAACAAAAACAATTATTTTATTTTTAGTTTCATTAGTGTTAATCCAGATCAGCGTTTTAATATTTTCGGTAGTATTAAGATACATGTTAGCGGAAAAATTTAAATTCTGGGCCAGTATCATTCTTCTAGCGGGGGTAGTTTTATTCCAACTATTTGGATATTTTATTAAAAATAATGCACTGGATGAATATAATTTAGATTTTGATAATAATTATAGCAGAATACTTTTTGAAAAATTATTGAAAAAGCCACTTTTATATTTTAGAAATCATTTAAGCGGTGGAATTTCAGAAAAGATTAATTTCAAATCTACCTTAAGGGATAATGTTACTTTAAAAATTATTCCGTCATGTGTTAGTTTTATTTCAGCAATTGTTATTTTTATATATCTGATGACTATTTCAGTCAAATTAACAGTGATTCTAGTTACGATGATTTCAGCGTATAGTATTATTTCAATATTTCTTTATCGCAAACAAAACGAATATAATCAAACCTATTTGCAGTATCTAATTGATTTTAATTCGGAATTGCAAATGGATTTAGACGATATTGACTATATCAAAATTATGAGGCGGGAAGGTTTGACCTTTAGTTCATGGATGGATATTAATAAAAAAGTTACTGAAAAGTATTCACAGATTTTGAAATTTGAAAATCTTACACAGCTGATTGGTACGATTTTTAATTATATTAGTCTCTCGGTAATCATCATAGTAGCAGTTTACTATGAAAATTATATACATGTTTCCATTTCAGACCTATTAGTTTATCAGACTAGTATTTCGTTATTAGTATCAGCTATTGAGCAAGTTAAGGGGGCTGCTTTTGAAGCTATAAGGTTAGGTGTCTATGCAGAAAAACAAAGTGATTTATTAAAAGACAGTAAACCAATTTTAGTACAAAGCTCGAGTTCAGACGAGTATTTGATAAAAGCTGAAAAGTTGAATTTTTCTTATGGCATGAAGCCGATTTATAATGATATTGATTTAACAATTGGTAAAGGAGAAAAAGTTGCTATCGTAGGGAAATCAGGTAGTGGGAAATCAACGTTATTACTGTTATTAGCAGGTATGTTACGTTATAATGGCTCATTAAAATATGGTATCGAAAATTTTGAAGAATGTTTGAGTGTTGTTCTTCAGAATATGACCTTAAGAAAGGGAAGTGTATTAGAAAATTTGGAGTGGGATTCAGATGATTTAACACCCCTATTTCAAGTATTAAAAGATACCTCGGCAGATGAAGTTATTAACCAATTGCCAAATAAAGTTCATTCAAAATTATTAAAACAAGGGAAAAATTTATCGGGGGGACAAATTCAGAAACTATTAATAGCTAAATCGTTACTTAAAAATGAAGGTATCATTTTTTGGGATGAAGCATTCAGTAACCTCGATGAACAAAGTAAAAATAAAATTTACACCAATATTCTAAAAAATAGTAATTATTCAAAAAAGACTATGCTGATGGTTAGCCATCATCTAGATATTGTTGAATATGTTGATTACATTATCTATATAGACGATGAGACAGGTAAAGTCTATAAAGATACTCATAGTAATCTAATAAAAACCAATGAAAGTTACTTCAACTTCATTAATTCAAAAGTATAGAAAATATCTTGATCTATCTTAATGTTATCTTTAAGATGATAAAGTAGAATTACATTGTAAAGAAAGGAGTAATCCTGGCTAAAAGGATTACAAGGAAATTAATGAGATGAATAATATTATTGAATTGAAAAATCTTAAAAAGGTCTATAAAGATACTACTACAGTGGATCTTAAGAAACTGACAGTCAGAGAAGGGGAAATCTATGGTTTCTTAGGTCCCAACGGCGCAGGGAAAACAACTACGATGAAAATGATCTTATCTTTGGTGGAGCCTACTTTAGGAGAGATTTTAGTCAATGGTCAAAATATCAAAGAGAATAATGATTACCTAAATCAAATTGGATCGATGATTGAGGAACCATCTTATTATCCAAATTTAACGGGATATGAAAACTTATTAGTATTTCAAAAAATGGTAGGTTTTGATGAGGATAATATTTGGCCAACTTTGAAATTAGTTGGATTGGCGGAGGACAAAAATCGTAAGAAATTAGTGAAAGCCTATTCCCTAGGGATGAAGCAACGTTTAGCCTTAGCTTTTGCTTTAGTTAAAAAGCCCCAAATTTTATTATTAGATGAACCGACTAATGGTCTTGATCCAGCAGGGATTCATGAAATTCGTGAGTTGATTGTTAAATTAGCAAAAGAAGAAGGCTTAACAGTCTTTATCTCCAGCCACATCTTATCAGAGATAGAACAAATTGCTGATCGGGTTGGTATTATAAATCATGGTTGTTTAGTTTATGAAGGAGAGATTCGAGAGATCAAATCAAATACTTGGATTGAGATTGGTGGCGATTTTTCGCAAAATAATATTGTTCAACACTTAGTTGATTTCGGTTCAGTCAGAGTACGGGAAGCATCGGCGAGTGAGGTTAAATTAGACGATATGAGTAACGATCGTCTTGCGGATATTATCACCTATATAACCGACCTTGGCTTTAGAATTTTTCGTGTCACTAGAGAAAGTGAGACATTAGAAGATATTTTTCTGGAACTAACAAAGGAGGTATAAGATGAGAGGTGTGTACATTGAATGGTTAAAAAGTAGACGAACAAAATCTTTTTCAATTGTTACTCTTTTGATGATTGTAGCGACATTGTGGAGTATTGCAATGTTTATGTCTGCTTTTTCGCATCCAGAGTTAAAAAATGTCGGAACTTTATTTAGTAATCAGAATGTGAACCTTCTCATGCTTCCTATTGCTGTTTCTGTATTTGTGAGTCGAATTGTGAGTAATGAACGAGAAGGACAGACCTTTAAATTACAAGCTACAAATGGCTTAGGTTTGATGACGATCTTTAGACATAAATTTTTATTTACAATGGTCTTCTTCTTTGTCATGTCTTTTGCAGAAATTGTAGCTATCTGTTGCTTTGGAAAACAATCTGGTATCTCAATTCCTATGGACATTGTAGGAGTTCAATTTTTAGGACAATTACTATCTATTTTCGCTCTAGTTTCTATCTATTTAACGTTAGCAATGGTACTAGAAAAACAAGGCGTATTACTGGCTTTAGGATTGTTAGGAGGTTTTTTAGGAATCGTCTTAAATCCAAGAAGTTATGGTTTTGCTAGTTTGCTTAATCCGTTGACCGGAGCAGGCAGTTTAGCACCTTATAAGTATCACTTTCTTGGGGATGGGGCATATACCTACCTCTTGGATCAACAGTTACCTTGGAAACTAGTATTCTTTATGATTTATTGTTTGATGTTATACGGTTTAGCTAATGTTATTTTGAGAAAGAGAGGAAGTTGAAATGAGACCTTATGTTTTTGCTGAGTGGAAAAAGACTCGCAAATTACAATTGTTCATGATTGGAATGGCATTTTTGGTTTTTTCTAGCTTTATCGGTTTAGGAGTTTATTTTGCTAATAGGGCTGTCTTAATTGATAAGACACAATCCCTTGTTTTATGGGGACAATTAACATTTTATAACAGTACACTTCTCTATCCTCCTATGTTAGCCATTATTGTGGGACAGTTACTGATGCCAGAATTTGAGAGAAAAAACATTGAGATGTTAAAAGCTAATCAAGTTTCAATGGATAAATTGTACTTTGGAAAACTATTAAGTGGCTTCTTTCTGATTCTTTCCGTCCAACTTTTTTTACTACTTATTTTTGTTGTAGCTGCTAAAGTTGACGGGATTTCGTTTGACCTCAGTTTAGCAGTTCATATTAAATGGCTTCTGTTGTCAGTGGTGGCCTCTTTTCCGATAATGACGCTTCAATCCTTCGTAACCGCAAAGACTCGTAATTTTAGTAAAGTTGTTGGAGTTGCTACAATTGGTAGCATGTTAAACTTTGTGCTGATTTTTATTAACGAGAATCTTACAAAGTTTTTCCCTTATTCTCAACCAATGATTGCCCTACGTAGTCGTTCATTAACAGATATGTCCTTAATAGATTTGACGATTTTTCTAGTTGTTAATAGTCTATATAGTTTACTTTTCTATAAATTAACAGTGGCAGCTTTGAAGAAAAACGAATAATGTTTTAAAAATATATCCATTGTTTATGTCAGAATAAGGAAATTTCAATCAAAAATTTGGATACTGTCAATAATTATGTGTAAACACTCAAGTAGAGTTATGGAGTTTTAGTCAAATAAGGATGGCCATACGACAATAGTCGTATAGAGTCATTTCACGAAACGATCAAAAAGGAGTGTATTTACGCCGAAACTGATGTTAGTATGATTTTATGGACACGTTTTGGTAGAATAGTATCTACCTAAAGGAGATGTCCAAATGAGCCAAAAATATACCAAAGAGTTCAAGGAAACTATTGTTCAATTACATGAAACAGGCTATCCTGTTTCAGATCTAGTCAAAGAGTACGGAGTTGCCAACCAAACTATATACAAATGGCTTCAACTATACGGGAAGTCTGGCAAATCTAAAGCTGAAAATGTATCCCTTCATGAACTCCAACAAATGCGCAAAGAGATGGCACAATTTTTGATAAAATTATATCAAAGTGACGAAGTTGTTGGTTTAGTTGATGTTAAAAACTTTGAGTTCCACCTTAGTGGGCCATTGTTTAACCATTGATTGTTACATGTGATAAAAAAGCTGATGAATTTATATTTCATCAGCTTTTTTGAGAGCTTAATTTGACTATTAGCTTATTTTGATAGTTAGATTTTTATTCAGAGCAAGTGCAATTTTGCTCATTGTTTCAATGCTTGTGTTATGTCCACGTTCAATGCGAGCAATGGTAGACTGTGGGACATGAGATAGGGAAGCTAGCTCCCTTTGGGTGAGACCTGCTGTTTGTCGTGCGTCAGAAACTGCAATAGCACTTTCCAAAATAGCTTTTTCAGTTAAAAAGCCTTCTTTAAAATTTTTGTCTGCTAGTTCGTTTTCTAAAAAATCATCAAATTTAATTGTGGTCATGGTTGTTGTCCTCAAATTCTTTCTTTAAATCCTTAGCGTGTTTTATCTCACTCTGGGGTGTTTTTTGTGTTTTTTTGGTAAAGCCATGGGTGATGATGTAGCGTTCATTGATAACATGAAAATAAAGTGCCCTTTGAATGTTAGAAGCAACCTTTGAGCGGATTTCAAAGATGTCGTCATCTAGCTTTTTCACCCATTCCATACGTTGAGCAACTAAAAGACCATGCTCTTGTATAGTGGCGATAGTTGCCAGTAATTTTTGTTTGTCTTTAATTGGTATAGTTTGTAAAAATTCTAGGAACTCGGTGTGTCCATTTAACCGAGTATAAAACTCAAATTTTGGCTTTTTCATTGTATCTCCATGATAGCATATATTGTTCTTTTCTTCAAGAATAATGGTGTGAACTTTATCCAAATGCTATGTTGCAATCATATAGTAATTATGTATTTTTTATTCTTAATCTTAGTTTTGGTTGTGAAAATAGTTGCGAAAATAGTAGTAAATTTATTCCATCTGTTGACGGTTGAGATAAACTCTAAGTGACATATATGTATGCCAAAGGAACACTTTGGGTATTTCTTGTAATTTTAGATTAATTTCTATATTCGGATAGTGTTGTAGTATGTCACTAAATAAATGGAAATTATAACTAAAGTAGAATTGGATTTGGTATAATAGTAATTGAATTCACTGCACAGTAATTTTATGTATAACTTGAAAATTATTGACAGTATCGAAAATCAAAAACTGTTAGAGCAAATGAAGCAAGATGTTTTTTCAAACTTTTCTCGTTTTGCTAGAAAGCAGTTGTTAAAACCTGATTTTGAAACATTGATAAGATGAATTTACAAGCTTTTGTTAATGACAACTATGATGTTTTAGATATCAGTACAGGTCAAACTGAAATTATACAGGATTTCATTTCTATACAAGAGATTTCAGAGACACTAAATTATTACATGGAAAATATGTTAAAGTTAAATTGTAAAGGCAAATTTAGCTGAAAGGAGCACTCATGACACCGCAAGAAATGTGGAATGCATACAAGAAAATTAACCCCTCTATCGGAGATGAGATAGATGCCTGGGCTTTTGGAGTGGAAGCTGATCTCTTGGCAGACTTGGTTTTAAAAGGTGAAAAGACGGCAACTGCTTCAGCTTACGATCTTTACGCTCTAGCGGATGAAGCCCTTCCACAAGAAGGGACCTTTGATATCATTTTAGATAGCCAAGATCAGGCTGTCTGCATTGTCGAAATAACAAAGGTTTCTGTTCAGCCTTTTCATCAAGTGTCAGCTGACCATGCCTTCAAGGAAGGGGAAGGTGACAAATCCCTAGCCTATTGGCGTCAGGTTCATGAGGACTGTTTCGCTGAGTGGCTGAGAGAGGCAGGAATGACTTTTACACCTAATAGCAAGGTTGTTTTAGAAGAATTTCGCAAGGTTTATCCATTATAGAACATGAGAGTGGGACAGTTGAGTAGGACTGTAAAAGCTGATGAAATCAGCGTAGTAGAGCCCACTCAACCATTGCGTCTTGCTCGGCAATCCAAAGACAATTGAGAGGCTAGGACTTTTGTCCCAGTCTCTTTTTAAAGGGGATATTCGAGATGCGTTTTA
>NZ_KV832031.1:6192-72888 GCF_001837325.1 Streptococcus sp. HMSC065H07 | reverse complement strand
GGATATTCGAGATGCGTTTTAATTCTAAAAGTGACAGAGATTTGGCTTTTGAATAGGCTCTTTTGAGATATGATATCATAAAAAAGGGGCTACTTAAGATTTCGAAAGAAGAGCTGTCATCGGCACAAGAGACAACTTTAGAAGAGTTAGATGAAATGTCTGGAGTTGTTAAGCAACTAACGTGTGGGGAAGCAGTTGCAGATTTAATTGCCTATGCTTTCCTAGATGATATGGAGTTAAATTGGGATTTTTCCCAAGCTAGTGACTCCTAATAGTAGAAATTAAAAAGGCACTTAAAGTTTTTTAACTTTGAGTCCCTTTTTTTGTTACTTTTTGGTATCTTTTACGAATAGATATATTGTAGAAAAAAGGAGGTATATAAAATGATGACTTATGATGAAGTAATGGAAGCGATAGAAAGAGGGTTTATCAAGGGAGATAAAATCAGTATTATTCGACGAAATGGCAAGATCCATGATTATGTTTTACCAGGAGAGAAAGTAGAACCTGGAGAAATAGTGGAAGAAGAGGACTTAGATGTTGTCCTTGAAGAGTTGAAGGAGTTCTAAAATGATGCAGCTTTTAAGTAAGATGATTTCTATGGTCTCGCAAAAGGGATGTCTTTTAATAAGAGATACTTGAATATCATAATCGGTGAATAAGCTTTACGTCCAAAGTTAGGACGATAATTCTTTTCTAACTCATCGTAAATAAAGCTAAAATCACAGAATTCCGTTAGCTGACGCAAAAGATGATTCTTTCTCGTATGAGACGTGAGCACGCGCATGATGTGGTTCTTTGACTGGAAAAATAAAAATAAGCACTATGTTTTTTAACATAGTGCTATAATAATACAGAGAATAAAACAAAAAATAGAAATGGGGAAAAACGATGACGAAGGAAGGAAAAAAGAAGAAGTTTGATCGCAAAGCTTATATGCGAGACTACATGAAAAAATATAATCAGACAGATGATGGTAAGAAAAAAAAGCAAGAAATCAATGCTAATTACCAAAAATCAGAAAAAGGGAAAGAAACCAGAAAAAAATGGTTGGCTAAAAATCCTGAGAGCGTTCAAAAGGCTTCTGAAAAGTATCGGAAGACCGACAAATGGAAAGAGGCGCAAAAGCGTACTACCGAAAGAATTGCTATCTTGACAAGACAAGGTTATGCTGGGGCAATCAAAGCGCTAAGAAGTGATTTAGGTCTAACGCAAACCCAAGCGTCTGAAAAGACTGGAGTACCAGTAGCAACGATCCGACAAACAGAGCGAGGAGCAGTCTATTTGTCTGAGGAGCGTTTGAAAGAATACACAAACAAATTAGGATATAAAGATGACATTGTGGATAAAATCGTGAAGTTCAAATATCCTGTTAGTGTAGTTCGTGCTCATGTAGAGGAAGAATTGGCCAATTATGGAATAGGTTCACATGAAGCAGACGAAGAATTGCTACGCTCTTTGATTGAAAAAAGTGTAAAAAAAGTTGACTAAAATTGTTGACTTGAGGGTAATAGCTCAGGAGGTTACGAAAACAATCTAGGGAATACGTCAGGGGCATTTGGAAGCAATGATAATGCTGGAGGTTCGGTGGTGGTATGACAGGAAACACCCCAAACTTTGGTAGTGCTGATAGTCCTTTTGGCAATGTGAACCCACTAGATATTGCAGATGATGACCTCCCCTTTTAGAATGAATTAAGGCAAGAAAAACTTGCCTTTTTTTGCGTTTAACGATTGATAAAAACAGAAATTAGGTATATTATATAAGTATAATAAACAAAGAAATCATTGAATTTAGCAACGGCTCAACGATTGATTTTTCAGAGGGATTGCCAGATAGCGAAAACTGGCTTTGTTATGATTAAGGGGAGGAAATTATGGTAACAGAGGCTCAAAAACGAGCTAAAGTAAAATACATGAGTAGCGAGAAAGGTAAACAGGGTCAAAAGCGCTGGTCTGAGAAATACCGCTCAACTGGAAAAGGAAAGCATAACCTCCAGAGGTTACGAAAACGCAAAAAGTTGGCGCGTGCGCTAACACAACAGCGAGAACTCTTTGGGCTAACTAAAGAGGAGCTGGCTTTGAAATTGAAGCTAGATGTTACTCTCGTAGAGGAGTTGGAGGCAGGAACATATTATCAGATTGATGAAGATGCAAAAACAAAAAATAAAGTTGACCGTTTTCTCCAAAAACTGCCACCTAAATTAGACCTACCAGAAGAATTATCTGAGTCTATTGTTTTTCTTAGAAAGTCTTTTAGAAAGTCTCAGGCTTGGTTAAGTGAACAGGTAGAGGTATCTCGCCAAACCATTTCACTTTGGGAAAGTGGGAAAGTTGTTCCAAGTACCGAAAATCTAGAGAAACTGGAAACTCTATTTACTCTAAAGAACGGCCAGTTGCAAAAGAAAGTCAGGAAGTGAACAAAGAAGTGAAGAAGCGTAAATCTATCCAGAAATTAACGGAGGGTAGAGTAGCTCATGGGTAGAAAAAACATCAAGAGGTACTGGCATTGGTTGTGTAAGCCATGTTTCAATAGTTGCTAAAATCATGGTCACAAATATATCATTTACGCAAGATTGATCCAGATGCTGTAGAATAGCATTCCTAGTATTAACTGGGCTGTTAAGACAGAGCTCAGGGTGTATGATTATTGTCAGCTTGTTCTTATCGCAAACACTTATTGAGATGTCTCGCAACAAAGCGGAAAGTTTATTTGGTAAGCAGTAATAGTAGTACAGACACCATTTTAGGATGGTGTTTTTTGTTTAGATTGGTTGTTTCGATAAAACAATTTGCTTTCTCGCTTAATCTGGTTGTTAGCATTTACGAAATTTGGTTGAAAAAATATAAAAAAGTGAAATAAAGTGTCCTCTGAGCTTCGAATACAAGACCTGTTATGGTATACTTATATCAAGGTTAAGGAATGAGGTTTCTCCCCTCTCCTTAACCCCACCATTGTTGTTGTAAGGTTAGACGAGATTTCTCCTCTCGGAACTAACTTAATCTTTTCATTTCTACTAGTTATGAACAGGGATCTCCCATAAACATAACTGTACTTTCTGTTTTTAGTGTTGTTAGGTTTCTCCCCTAACTGATAAACTAAAAATAGTCATTGTTTTTCTTCTTTGTAGAAATAATACGAGGAAAACGAGGTAGTCCATTGAGACTTGCCTCTTTTTTTGTTGTCTCGTAAAGGTTACTTTGAAAAAAACCATTGGAACAACAGGAAGTTCCAATGGCTACAACAACAATAATTTTCATAAAAGCAATGACGTTTTTAGAAAGGAAGTTATGGAGGAGAAGGAGAAAGACAGCTCCTCCATATAGTTCCCCCGAAGGGAAAAACAATAACTTGTATCTAGGAAAAATCCTAAATCAGTCATAACGACCTTGTTTTTTCCGCCGACATTGATACCGCAGAGTAAAAGTGCATAACGCTTGTGTGCTCCTTACAAATATATCTATTATTTCCAAACTAAGTGTTAGAGTTTCTAATGTAAATCATCCGTTTTTCTTTCACGGCTTTTCCTAGGTCAATGACCTTTTCCTGACCGTCAAAAACAAAACCCATTTTTTCATAAAAGGCGATGGCACGTTTGTTATCTTCTAAAACCCATAATATAATCTCTTGATAACCATCTAAGGCAGCAAAAGCAGCCTGTATGAGCTGCTGGCCCACACCCTTGCCATAATAATCTTTTAAGACATACAAGGCGAAAATTTCACCCGCTATCGTAGCTGAATCTCGAAAATCACCGTAGCTAACAAAGCCGACCACTTTAGCATCATCCAATGCGATTAAGGTATTTTCAGGATACTTTTGACTATAAAACCGGCACTTATCCAAAGTCATTTGTTCTTGAAAATCTGCGGGCAAAATCTCATCATAAGCTTCACGCCATGTCTGCCAATGAACTCTGGATTTCCCTTCTATCTCCTCAGCTGTCACCATTGGTTTGATTGTGATGACCATTTGTTTCCTCCTTGAATAAATCTATTTCAATTATTCTGCCTGAAAACCATTTCTATCTAATTTCCCATTTTCTCCCCAAACTACTACATAAACATTTTTGGGTAAGCTAGTAAAATCAACATAGTCAGTTAGTCTCGCACCTTCAGGAACCTCGCCTTCCAGAAAGAGATACATTTCTAGTCTAACTTATTGATAGTGTTATTTCAAGAGTAGGAAATCAAAATAAGAGTGTTATTATCTCAAAAGTCAACCTATGTCACTAGGTTGCGACACCTATATAAAATAGCCTATCATGGCTTCATGGTAGAATTTAAAGATTATGAAAATACACAGGAACTAGAAGGCTGGTACAATTGGCCAGTTAGGGCCTCTAAAAAGATAAAATCCATTAGGGCAATCAATAGTGTCATCTCTTACTTTAGGAAACATCGATTAAAGCGAACGCTAATCATTAGCTATGCTTTACTGGGTACAATGGTATGGACAGCTACGACTGCCTATTTCTCTCCTGAACGGGTTACTTACACAGAGACACAGCTGCGAGCGACGCAAACCTTTGGTAATGGCCTTGGAAGCATCACAGCAACCTCTATGACGTATTCACCATCTAATGGAATGGTCGTTATGGAATTAACAACATCAGATGCGACTAGTGCTATTAATAAAGGAATCAATACTGAAAATCTTGATTGGCAAGTTTTCTTGCCAAGTAGTGTTAAGAACCCAGAAGCAGTGACTTTAGAAGTCATTCCGTTAACTGGAGATAAAGTGTATCTGGTTTTGCGTAATGTTCCTTCAGATTATACGCTCATGGTTATTCGAGTGACCAATAAGACGCCAAACTCTAACAGTCTGAAGGTGGATGTTCAAGAATATGACGATTACTTGTCATCAAGTAGTAATTCAGTTTCCAATCAGAAAAAACAAAAAGATAAGGATGCTAACAAGACCTATGTTGATTTCTTTGTAACTCCTCAAAATGAACTTCTCAAAAACAAGTATGTTAAGAATTTATCACGTGAGAAGTTTGCTCTTAATATTTTCGAAGAGGAGTTGAAGTATCAAAAAGGTCAACGGAAAGAACTTCTGAATTCTGCAAAAACACTTGATGATAGTATAAAGGAAGATAATAAGACGCTTGAACAGTTAAAACGTGAATCAGAATACTTGGTCGGTAACGAGTTAACTGATAAGCAGATTGATATGGAATCTGTTGAAAAAAGTATTGGAACTAAAGAGAAAGATGGAGCTAAAGCCCGTGAGAATGCTGCTTATGTTCAGACAATCATTGAACAGATTGAAAAGAATATCAAAGCAGTTAAGAATGGTACTTACAAGTTTAATTCACCAGTACGATCAGTAAAACAAGATATTGGGGAATAAATATAAAAAGGAAAGAAAGGACTTTATTAACGATTATGACAATTGACGAACAACGCTACTTACTTAACCAAGATTGCCTATTGATGAAATATCAGCGAGGTAACGCTATGAATGAACCCCTTCAAATTTTTAGAGGGAAATGGGCAGACGGTTTAGAACGCCTACATCAAATCATTGATAAAGAAGTTGGTTGGAAGAACTTTCGTAGTTTTGTCTCAAGTAACGTACATCATGACTCTGAAACATCCATTGAGGTAGTTAAGAAACACTTGAACCAATGCCGTATTGAATGTACGGACCTTTTGGATATTGATTTTGGAGAGAAAGGTTCTATTTGTATTCAGAGGGATCAAGTGGAGCTTTTGACTGAGAAATTCCGTTATTTCCTTTATTTTGAAAGTAATATTCAACCAATGATGGATATTGACTTCTAGGGAGGTACTGGATGAATCAAGAAGAAAATCATCAACAAGAGGGGAACTGGGGACTGCCTCGTGGTCTTTACACGCAGGTAAAGTACTACGGTGTTCCCCTAATGAAAGCTTTTATTATAGTTGGAAGTTTTGTTTTTCCGCTACAATTCAGGGATATATTTTTCCCTAGAGGGCAGGAGTTGAAGTTCCTAATTAATTTAATCTGTACAATGACTTTAACGATTTATTGGATGATCCCGTCTTCGTCTGGTGGAAATAAGTTCTGGGAATTTATTCATGCACACCGTCGGACAAAGAAACGTTATTATCCAATTGATAAGAACTGTTATCCAGAGTTGAGAGATGACGGCTCACAAAACCGTCGCTACTTAATGGATAAGGCTGCAGAACGTTTAGGAAGGAAATATAAATAGATGAAGGAGAGGACTAACCATAATCTTAGTAAGACTCCTTATATTGACAAATACACAACAGACCTTACTGAGAAAATCAGACCTAAGCGTCAAGATTTTGTGGCTTGGGGTAGACAAGGTGAAATCAGACAAGTCTTTATCTCACTAAATCGATTAGAAAAAAACTCGCCTGTTCTGATTGGTGAAGCTGGTGTAGGTAAAACAGCTATTGTAGAAGGAATTTGTGCGGATATTCTAAACAATAAAGCCCACGTCCCAACACGTTTCCGAGGTAAGCAGGTTAAGCAACTAGAATTATCTGCTATCCAAGGGAAAGAATTTGACCATACTGGTAAAGAGGTGAACATCATTGCCAAAATGGACGGATTGATTAAAGAGTTTATGGCTCATAAAGATGAGTTTATCCTCTTTATTGATGAAGTGCATACCATTATGGGAACTGGGGTTGAGGGAAGTGCTCTTGACGTCGCTAATAGCTTGAAACCAGCCTTATCTCGTGGGGAAATCTATCTTATATCAGCTACCACAGCTGATGAGTTTATGATTATTGAACGAGATCCTGCAATGGAACGACGTCTACAACCAGTTTACGTTGATGAACTGGACAAAGAGGCATCTATTTTGGTCTTGAAAAAACGTCGTCCCAAGTATAAACGAGAACTTGATATTGAAATTCCTAATGATGCCATTAAGGCAGCAGTAGAATTATCTATTCGTTATATTACGGATAAAATGCTTCCAGATAAAGCTATTGATATTATTGATGAAGCTTCAGCGACTGCAAATATCGATGGGAAATCAGAGATTACCTTAAGAGATATTGCGAGTGTCATTCACCGTAAAAAAGGTATTCCTATGGAAAGTCTACTACGCACGTCTTCAACTCCAGTGGATTTTGCGGAAGGGATGCGTGCTGTTGTTAAGGGGCAAGACCATGTGATTCGAACTATAGCACGCCTTATGTATAAGGGAATCCAGGGAGGGCAGAACAAGCGGAGACCTCTTGGAACTCTTCTTTTACTTGGAACAACAGGTACAGGTAAAACTGAATTGGCTAAACAAGCAGCCAAACAACTGTTTGGTAGTGAAGAAGCGATGATTCGGCTGGATATGTCAGAATACATGACTGATAATGCCGTTGTTCGTCTTATAGGAAATGACGAGCGAAAAGGTGACTTAACGGAAAAAATTAAGAAGAATCCCTACTCGTTAGTACTATTGGATGAGTTAGAAAAGGCTCATCCAGATGTCTGGGCTTTGTATTTGCAAATGCTTGATGACGGGCATTTGACTGATGGACGTGGACGAAAAATCAATTTTAAGAATACGTTTATCATTGCAACATCAAACGTGGGGCATAAGCGAATCAAAGATAAATATATCACCTCTGGTCAGACTTTTACAGAAATGAACAAGACTGACTATAAAGAGTTCATGAAGGACATGAGAGACGAGTTAATCAAAATCTTTAAACGTCCTGAATTTATCAACCGCTGGAAAATTGAAGTGACTAATATCTTGACGAAACAAACCATTGATAAGATTGTCTATTCAAAAATGGCTGTACATGAGAGTAGTTGGTTTAAAGAGCATCATATCCTTATTAATTATGAGGATGTTAAGGATGGTGACCAAACTATCGATGGCAAAAAATACTTCTATGAATATCTCAGTAGTGTCGGTGTTAGCCCAGAAGATGGAGCAAGGCCTTTAGAGAGAACTATTGATGAAGTATTAACTGATGAAATCTTTGAGCAATTGTATTTCCTTGGGCGAAAGCCACAAGATTACTTTATAGTTGACGTGTCTTTATCTGGACATGCACCAGGAACGTTTGCGTATGGTAACTCAGGTAGAAAGACAGTTCAAGATAGACGTCAGACACATATTAGTGTCAAACGGATACCTCCAGAGGAGTATGGGAACTATTTGCTTACTTCTTAAGGGGTGTCACTAGGTTGTGACTCATAGATGGAATATTGTAGACTACAGATATTAAAATTTTAAGGAGGCTGTTTTGAAAGAAAACACATTTTTGAATAACGTGAAGTCTAAAGCATCAACACTGGGAATGACTGCTTT
The DNA here is from genome assembly GCF_001837325.1 of Streptococcus sp. HMSC065H07. Classification (NCBI taxonomy): domain Bacteria; kingdom Bacillati; phylum Bacillota; class Bacilli; order Lactobacillales; family Streptococcaceae; genus Streptococcus; species Streptococcus sp. HMSC065H07. Next base: position 64,604 of record NZ_KV832031.1, on the reverse strand, counting down.
ATTGACGTTAAACTCTGTATCCCTTGCTTTTGCGGAGCAAACTGGAGGAAATGCTGCTAACCCAGCTAATGAGGCAACTAATACGATTAATGATCTTTCAGGTATGTTGCGTCTCGTATTTCCGGGGTTAGCAATACTAAGTGGTTTAGTATCATGTATCTTGATGATGATGGGTGATAAGAAACGAAGTATAGCACTTGACCGACTCATGTGGACTGCAATCGCGCTATGTGTTGGTTCAGCACTCGTTTCAGTTGTTAGTTATCTTTGGCAACCTAAATAAGTCTTTAAGAGGTATACTTTATGGAAAAAGAATTACTAACCATAAAGGGGAATCGCAAGGTATTGTTTCCCGATGCCTTGTTTCTTTATATTGAGTGGAAAGGAAATGCAAATCCTAAAAAGGATGAAGAGTTAGCGGATATCATTGATGACTTAGATACTGAATATTTCCCTAGTAATAAAAAAGAAAGTATCGCTCAAAGTCTACCATTTCTAACTTTTAAACAAGCAGAATTACTTTTTCGAGAAATCAAAAAGCGCTATTCTGAATTTACCTTAAAAGGAATTGCTCTTGCTAGTCAACCGATGGAACAAAATGGTCGTGTGACACGACCAACTACAGGAGTCCCTAGTATTGAAGGACAACCTCAGATTACCCCTTTTGTTATTACGAAAGATTATAAGGAACTCGTTACCCCACTCATCGAAGAAGCACACCGTGATAAACGGTTTGAGAAAACAACATATGAAGGCATCTCCAACTTTTTCAGTGGTCCTATGGGGTTACTTCCATGTTATGCTGAAAGTCTTGGCTTGTCTCTAGTTGATATGCCACCCTATCCAAAACCTGGAACGATTGAAGGAGAACTTCCAAATCGTCTTATGTCGAATAAGGATAAGCATAAACAGTCAGTTGCTGGAGCCAAGAAACGGAAGGAGAAAACAGGTAGAGTGTATGAAGATGAAGAAGTAGGACAACCAAGTAAGTTGCCATTGATTTTGGCTATTGGCTCTTGTACCTTATCGGTATTCTTATTGTTGATGCTAATGGTCTATAATAGCAATTTCACGCGCGTGAAGAAAGAACTGGTAGCGACAACCGATAAGGTTGAACGTCTTACAATGATACAAGATCATGAACATGAGATTGATGTCATGGCTCGTTATTTCTTGTCATACTATTATTCAGGAGACAAGGATAAGCTTAAGGCTTACTTGGATAATAACGACGCTAAATTTACTAACCCAGAGGTAGCGACTGTTTCTAGCACAATGTTGGAGAAAGTTGAACTCGTTAAGAATGAGAAAGATACCTATGAGGTTACATACGTTGTTGGTACAACGGATGAGGCTCAAAAAACGACAGTTCGTCGTGTTACTTTCAATGTTAAGAAAAAACCATCAGCTACTCAAGGTTGGGTAGTGACATCTGAACCGACAACAACAGTATTTGCAACTCCAACATCCCCTTCTACTGAAACTTCAGCTGAAAACACTGAAAACAAGGAGGGATAACCTATGGGTGCAGAAGCAACAATTGAGATTGAACAAGGGAAGGTCTGGCCATCCCTATCAGATATGATCTCTCAATCGAAAGATTGGCCTAATGAAGTTGGTTCTAAAGGTTGGGGAGGTGACAAAGATAAAGAGCTATTATTGGCATCCTTTTATGCACAGTGGGACCAATACCTCCACCCAACAACTGGGGTATTTATAGCTTTTGGCTTTATTCCCGAGATGCTTTCAAAAGGTATCTATAGTTTTAGTTATGCGATTGAGAAAGCATACCTCAACATGTTTAAGTTGTTCGGGATGTTTGATTATATTAGTCAATCCGATAGCTTTGTTGGTCAAGTTTATAAGTGGCTTCAAATCGTTGGGATTTCATTGTTTGTTCTGGTAACTCTCATTCGTCTTATAATGGCTATGGCAGGAGCACCTTTCAGGTACCGAGAATTCTTCAATCACATTATTCTGGTGACTTTTTCTGTAACTGCACTTCCTGTGTTTGCTTCAAAATTTGGTAGTGCTATAGCAAAGGATACCGTAGGACTAGCCTATTATGACATAACGGGTAGCGGTCAGAGTGTTTCACTTTCTGTAACCCCATTTCGGGGAAATACGGTTGACCTTGAGATGCTATATGCATTGGATTTCAATACCGAACAATTGGGTTATAATAAAGATACTCACTTTATAGCGGGGGATAAAAACTGGAATACTATTTCAGATGGTAATATTTGGTTCACCAATTTTACTGAAACATATGGTCCAACCAATAAGGCAATGCTTCAGTACTATTCTGGACGTGAAGGACGAGTATCGTCAATAACCAAGTTCGTAGGAGTGCGAGAAGACGGTTCGGTTGACTGGGGACAACAAGTAAAAAATGGTATAGCCTTATCTAACCCAATAACTGCTCTTCTTCAAACTAGTAAACTGTTCTTTACTGGTTGGAAAGAGGAATCTGAGTGGAAAGATAATCAGGCAAAATCCCCTTACAATGGATTTTCTGATGTAATGAGATCTACGCTCAACACCATTCGTTATGCAGATGGCAAGATTGCTTATGCACGAGTCACTACGTCAAAATCAGGTTATTTCCTTGGTTTTGATAATACTGCTTTCTTACCAACTTATGCTCGCTATAAAGTTGACTGGATAGCACTGATAACTCAGCAAATCATTCTTTTACTCCTTCTCATCGGATTGCTAGTAACTACGGTACGAGTAATTTTCAAAACGCTTATAACAGTGATTATCTCACCCCTAGTTTCTTACGCAGCAGTCGGAAATAGTATGAGAATCTTGGAGGTTTGGCAGGAAGTTATGACAGGAATTGCTGCCATCTGGTTCCAACTACTATTCGTCAAAGTAGCTCAATGGTTCTTAATTACTTATAGTGAAGTGAAACTCAATCTAGGTTCAGGAGCGTCTGCTGCTGCTAAGAAAACTCTAGGTGGAAGTTTCTATGACGGCTTAGATCCATTCCAACATGCCATTGCGACAATTGCGGTTTACCTTGGTGTTTATCTTGCAGTTTCTCAAGGTTCAAAAGTTTTGGAACGCTGGATAGGTATTGATACTAACCTTTCAAGTGGAACTAAGGCTGGAGTTGCTACAATGGCTGTTGGTGCGATGGCTGCTAAAAAAATGGGTGGTGGTACTAGAAACTTCGCTGTAGGTAGATATAATCCAACTACTGGTAGACGAAATCAAAGTGGGTTTAACCGTCTCAGAAATAGTGTTAGTAGTGGAACCAGAGTTGGTGTAAAAGGGCTTAAGAGTGCCGGTAGCGTGGTAGGGTCGACCACAAATGGTATCAGACGAGGTGCTATGTCGGCTGCAGGTGCTACTGCAGGTGCTGTAGCTGGAACTTGGAATGCATTTTCTGATACGACAGATCAGGACCTTACTGCTTTTCAAGTAGCAAGAAGAGCGGTAGGGGTAACCGGAAGGAAACTATCAACTAGCACTAAAAATACGTTTAATAGTGCTATAAGTGGCACAAAAGAAGTAATGACTTCCGGTAAGGAGGTTGTTGGGACAGAATTCAGGAATGTAGGTCAAGCAATTAAGAAGGACTTCTCAAGTAGTTTCGGAGAACGTTATACTAGTACTAGAGATAATGTCAATGATAGTATCTTGAATTATAATAGAGCAGAGAATAATGGTGCCGGAAGGGTAACGCCTAAAGGGAGTACGTCAAGTATTATTTCCCCTACTCAGAGATTATCAAAGAAGAATAGCTTAGATAGTGACAGTCGATTCCAGAAGTTTGATGCTGGAGAAGATGGAGAATTGTGATAACTAGTTTACAAAGTTTCGCTACAGTCTTGTAAGTTAAGATTCTTAGTCTATGTTGAGTATTGTAATTGCTATCTTTGTTCGGAGTATCAGACGACTACACTGTAAAGAAATGATAGAACGCCTATTCAGAACAGCCAAAAAATAAAAAGACAAACATCAAAAGAATGCTTGTCTTTACTTTAATCCTGTATGAGAAAGGATGGCTTTGACTTATAAACACCAACAGGGACATATTACGTATGTTCGTATAGAATTAGTTTAAGAGGTAAGACAGTACTGAAAGGTAGTACAGTAACTCACAATTTAATCAGTATTCTGATAAATAATTCTTTTAACTTTCCTATTGATTCTTAGCCAATGTTTAATTCCTTTCGTTTGTTGGTGACATAAGTTTTTAAATCAATTACATCTTGAACAGTAGGCTCATAATTTTCAATCATTGAAGATCCGATAGCATACCAAACGGTATCAAAATCTGAATAATTATCAAAAGAAATTCCTAAAATTGTTAATTCTTCTTCATTTACATCAAAAGTCATGGCATACCTCCTTGTATATCAATATCATTGTACCATAAACCCTTTATATTTACATGAAAGATGGAGATAGTTATGATTGATTGAACTGTTGATAGGATATTTTCTTCATAAAAAACACCCTCAAAAATTAATTTTTTCTGTCTAACTTTTGGGGTACAGTTCAATCTGCTTGAGTTTTTACACATAATTATTGATAGCATCAAAACAAGGCTTGCATAACCTTGGGAATATTTGACAGCACCTTCATTAATTCCAGTCAGTAGTTATATTCTATAACATTTTACTTGTTTAATTGGAACTGAGAGAAATTTGGTATCGTAAAAACGCTCACTAATTAAATAGTAGAGTCCTCTTATATACAAGATATGTGCCTTCTTGGATAGTTATCTGAAAGTATGATGATAAAGTGGTTGGTCATAAATTATTGATGATTCATGTGACAATCAGAAAAAGCCATTAGATTCATGACATTATAACTTTACCAATATTATGATAGAAATTTGATAACTGTATTGAGAAATATTTAATTGAAAATTCTAAAAATAAGGTATTAAAAAAGTAATTATGGTACAATATAAAAGAAAATCGTTTTTATCTTTTATATCGAATTTTTGCTGTTACTCACTAATTTGTGTGTTACTTATAGTATTATAGGAGTAATGATGAATAAGATTTTAGCCATTGATGATGACGAAGAAATTCTAAAACTTATAAAGACAGCTTTAGAGATTGAGAATTATCAAGTCACAACTTTACAAGAAATACAAGTACCAATAGTTTTTGATAAATTTAAGGGGTATGATTTAATTCTATTAGATATTCTGATGCCTAATATAAATGGAATAGAATTTTGTTATAAAATTCGTGAAGAGGTATGCTCTCCAATTATTTTTGTTAGTGCCTTATCTCATGACGATGAAATTATCCAAGCTTTAACCGTAGGAGGAGATGATTTTATTGTTAAACCGTTTAGTTTGAAACAATTTATAGCTAAGGTTAATTCTCATTTGAAGAGAGAAGAAAGAGCAAGGTTAAAGATTGAAAGAGATAAAAGGAGCTTTCCTCCTCTAGAAATTTATCTAGAGGAACGTATGCTATACATCGATAAGATCCCTTTAACTTTAACTTCTAGGGAATATGATATTTTGGAATTATTATCTCGTTATCCCCATAAAGTATTTACAAAAGAAGAGATATATGAACAGGTCTATGACGAGGATGCGTCAGCATTATTTCACTCCATTTCAGAGTATATTTATCAAATTAGAATGAAATTTGCAAGCTTTGGAATTAATCCAATAAAAACAGTACGTGGGATTGGTTATAAGTGGGATGTCTAAAAAATATTCAATAAAAAAAAGAGTATGGTTAGTAGTTTTTGAAGTTTGTGCTGGTTTTTTTATTACAATTCTAATAATCTATATAATTTCATTTTCTTTCTTAAGGCTAAATATAGTGACGTCCCATAATATTGGAGAGGAATATCATTTTGAAGATAAAAAAACAATAAAACAACTGACAAACTATGCGGAATCTTTGGGACTAGATTATGTTATTTTAGATAATAAGGTAAATAAAATCATTAAGGGGAAATACATACCTAAAGAATTTTCTTTATTCAGAAAAGTTGTAGAAGAAAAAGATAACTTAATTTTGGACACAGTGCATTATGACTTCTATAACAATGTTGATTATAGTATTGTTATTAGATATAATGAGATGCCAGAATTTTCTAATCCTAAGTTTAGGGATGTTCCATATAATATGTTGACTTTTTATTTTCTAGGGTTAGGAATAATAACTAGTATTGTGGTTGCTTCAACAAGGTTTGTGAAAGAAATTTCTTCGAATTTTAAAGAAATAAAGAAAATAGCAAATAAAATGGGGATAGATAGATTATCTAAACAAGAAAACTTTTCTAAAATAACGGAATTTGATGATATCCTGGCAACCCTATATACAAAGGGAGATGGTTTGAAAAATTTGATTGATCGAGAAAAATTAGAGAAACAAGATTTATCATTTCAAATATCTGCTCTCTCTCATGATATAAAGACACCTTTAACTGTTTTAAAAGGGAACCTTGAGTTATTAGAATTAACGTCCTTAACAACTAGTCAACAAAGTTATGTTCTTTCAATGGATAATAGTATTTCTGTTTTTGAGAGCTATTTCGACTCATTGATTTCCTATACTCGGATGCTTTCAGAAGATAGAGGAGCAAAGTTGATAGTTGTTGAAGAACTGCTAAGTGAGTTACATTTTGAGGTTGATGATCTTTTGAATATAAACGATGTTGAATTTTCTATTGGGAATCACCTTGTAAGCAGTTCTTTTTATGGAGAAGAAGAAAATTTGATACGGGCAATATCTAATCTTCTAGTTAATGCAATTAGATTTACACCCTTTTCAAATAAGAAAATAGAGGTCATATTATCTGAATCGGAAACTCTCATTTATTTTGAAGTATGGAACAATGGTCCCCAGTTTAATGATAGTACTTTGAAAAATGGCACTAAATTGTTTTACACAGAAGATAATAGTAGAGGAAATAAGCATTACGGAATTGGATTAGCTTTTGTTAATGGTGTTGCTATTAAGCATGGAGGGCACCTTCAGTTGGTAAACCCAGCAAGAGGGGGAGCAAGTGCAATTTTATCCATTAAGAAGAAATAGATATAATTTAAAGCATTTGGACAGAAAATTGTAAGAAATTTTCTGTCCAAATGCTTTTTTTCTGAACAGATTCTGAACTTAAGATGAAATAATGACATCGTAAATATATCGGACATATAAATAAGAGAGGAAATATAAGATGAAAAATACAATCAAAGATTTCGACCTAGATTTAAAGACAACTAAAAATAACTCTGATGAACCACTTGTGGGTAGTCGCTATCTTTGCACACCGGGTTCTTGTTGGAAATTAGTTTGTTTTACAACAACTGTTAAATAATTTAATTAATATAATTACTGTAGTTTTAGATAATCCGATATGTTTATAAATTTAGAGGAGTAGACTGTTTTTAGTTTGCTCCTTTATTGGTAGATAAGGAAGTTATATATGATTAAAAATCAACTGAAGAACTTAATGAAAACAATCAATCTTGTAAAAGAGGCAGGATTTTCATTGTTGTTGCTCTCGATTGGTATTAGTATAATTCAAGGAATCTTACCAATTGTTAGTATGCTATTGGTGCAAAATATGTTAAATATTATTACTAGTAGTATTGAACGTTTTCAAACATTGATGATTACTTTTATACTTTTTGTTGCTTTAACATTATTGACTACCATAGTTGGAGAAGTTGATGGTTATATTGATACTAAATTACAGATACTTTTGCATTATAAGATGAATCACTTGGTCATGCAGAAAACTGTAAAGCTAACATTAGCTGAATTTGAAACTCCAGAAATATATGATGATATTACACGTATACAAAATCAAATATCCTATAAACCATTTCAAATATATAAATCTATTATTTCTGTACTTTCTTCATTAGTATCATTTATTTCTTCCTTTATCATTTTGTTGAATTGGAAAACATCAATTTTTCCACTATTGATTATTCTTCCGGTAATTTCAATTTATATATACTTAAAAATAGGTAAAAACGAATTTGAAATGTTATATAAGCGGAGTAGTGATGAAAGGGCAAATTGGTACATAAGCCATATTTTAACACATGATTTTGCTGTTAAGGAATTAAGGTTAGGCATATTAGAAAACTATTTTTTAAAAAAATTTGACAAAAATAATCAACTATTTATTACTCAGGAAAATAGCATAAATAAATCTAAAATGGGAAATGGTATTTTATTGGGAATATTGGAGATTATGATAGAGTCAATAATAATGTTTCTTGCAGTTAGAGAGGCGTTTTTAGGAATAATTTTAATTGGAAATGTAACAACCTTTATTAGATCTTTGTCAACAATGCAAACGAGTACCAAAAATATAGTGAACAATATTTATTCCTTCTATAATGGATCACTGTACATGGAGTTACTATATGATTTCACTCATAGTGAGACTGAATACAATAATCTAAAAGAAAAAGTAGTTAACGATATTAAGTCTATCGAGTTTGAAAATGTTTCTTTTTCATATGATGGTAAGGAAAATGTGATAAATAACATAAGTTTTTCAATTAAATCAGGAGAAAAAATAGCAATTGTTGGTGAAAATGGTTCAGGGAAGAGTACTATTTTTAAATTAGTCTGCGGACTTTATGATAATTATGAAGGAAACATTTATATAAACGGTAATAATATTCGTTCAATACAGAAAAAATCATATTATAAGAGGATATCAGCTTTATTCCAGGATTTCTTGAAATACGAGTTAACACTTCGAGAAAATATTGGTTTAGGTGATTTATCAAAACTGTATAATGATGAGGCTTTAATAAACACATTAAAGCGTACGGGAATTGATTCAATATTTTATGAGAAAGAAGGAAAAACTAATCAGTTAGACTTAGAACAGCAACTAGGAAATTGGTTCGAGGACGGGAGACAGTTATCTGGTGGGCAGTGGCAAAAAATTGCATTGTCAAGAGTTTATCTTAAAGAAGCTGATTGTTATTTTTTAGATGAGCCTAGTTCAGCTTTAGATCCAAAATCTGAAGCAAAAATTTTTAAAACTTTTTTTGAATTGTCACAAAATAAGATTGGCATTTTCATTACACATAAGCCAAGTATTACTCAATTTGTAGATAAAATTCTATACTTGGAGAATGGTAATATAGTCGAGACAGGAAGTTTCAATGATTTAAATTTTAAAGGTAAGAAATTCAAAAACTTGTTAGATAAGGAGATTGGAATTGTATATGACACCTCAAATTGAACAAATTTTAGATTATGTTGCTGATAGATTTACGAACTATGAGCAAATAGTAGCAGAAAGTACAAATGAGACGCTAATTAGCATAGAATCTAAATACAAAAATACTTTTTTTGAAAAATCTTTAAGTCACGGAATTCCATCATTAATTCTAATGTATAGCTCGCTATATAAAGTAACTAGACAAGATAAGTATATGGATCTGTCTAACAGCTATATCAGTAAATTAGTTGAAATAATCTCCAAAGACGGAATAGAATCTCCCTCTCTCTATGCGGGGACTGCTGGTATTTCATTGGCAATTAGGGAAGCTAGTATATCAGGGAAATATTATACCAAGCTATTGGACTCTTTACATCGCCTATTGAAAGAACAAATTCAAGAAAAGTTGATTATAAGTTTATCAAATATAGATAAAGGGATTATTGATCCATTTGACTATGATATGGTTAACGGTTTTAGTGGAATAGCTAATTATTTAATGCTTGAGAGAGAATATTTTTTTGAAGAGTTGAAACAAATAGGAATGTATCTTTTGAAGTATATTGAGACAATTTTTAGTAAAGTGAAAAATTGTTCTATAGATTCAAAAATTGAATTTGATTTAGGTATTGCTCATGGAATAGTTGGTCCAATGTTAATATTGGCGAAGTTAAGATCAGAAAGAATCTTAGAAGATAATGATGAGATATTGAACAAGGCTATCAAGCTAGTATTTTTATATAGAAGAGAAGATAAACTATGGCCTGGTAAAATATATTCTGATAATATTTTGAATCGTGATTTTAAAAATCTCCCTACTAGGATGGCCTGGTGCTACGGTACTCCTGGTACATCACTTGCCTTATTTAAAATATGTCAATTGATGGATTTAAACTATGCTGATAGTATTATCGAGAGTTTGATTGCTCAGATAACTAGTCCCGAAAAAAATATTTATTCACTGACAATGTGTCATGGACTATCAGGTGTTTCCTTTATATACGATTTGATTGGTAGAAGCAATTCAAATGTGAGATTAGTGAATTTTGCAGAGTGTTTACGCCAGGAAATAATAATACAATTCTCAGGTCAGAAAATATTTGGATATACTGATAGAGAAAAATTAGGAGAAGTAGAAATTGAATTTGAATCAGTTGGTATATTACAGGGGGTATCGGGAATTGTCTTATTTTTATTAAATCCTTATAGCGATGAGAAACTCTTGTGGGAAAGAATGTTTATTTAATTAAGAGAGGAGAACAAGATGTATAATGTATTTCCAAGAGGCATGATCCGTGTTCCTTTGCAAAAACAGGAATTTTATGAAAAAGGATATGATGAGCTGATAAAAGATAAAGTTTTTATGGAGCAACTTTTAGTTGCTAGTCCTAGTCTCTATCATAGTGTAAAAAATATTGATAAATGTAACGAAAAGAAAAAACAAAAAATAAAAATATCAATAAAAAGTTACGCAAAAAGGGCGGCATTACGTACTACTCCGTTTGGAATTTTTACCGCAATAAATGTAGTCGATCTGAAAAATGAAACAAACTCCAATGTAAAAAAAATTAGTTTTACTAAAAAAGCGACACCAGATTATCTTTGGATATATTCTTTGGTGAAATCTTATGAAATAAAGAATATAGAAGAACTTGCCTTCAAAATTAATACAGCAGCATTTATCCAAGGGGATAGATATGTATTACCATTTACAGTGAGTGAGTTTGAGGAAGATAGAAATATAAGTCTTTCAAAACCAGTTCAGATATTGATTGAAAAATGCCAGAAAAACTATGTGAACTATGAAGAATTGATAAAAATACTTAAAACCAGTTATCCGGAGATAGCTTTAGAAGTGCTAACATCATTTATTTACAATTTGGTTGAAAATGATTTTTTAATTTCAGATCTAAGACCACCTATTTGTAATATTAATCCACTAGATTATTTATTATCGAAATTGGAAAAGGGAAGACTAAAAAACGATTTACAACATTTAAAAAATATGATTGAGAATTATAATGATTTAAAAATAGGTGAGGGCTGTAATTTACTTCTTCAAATATTTGATGTCATGAAAAATATCCATAAATATGATATTGGTGGAAATTACCTAAAGGTAGATTCCATAGCAAATTTTAATGGTAGATTTGATGTCTTATCGGAAAAGTCTTTAGAGATTATAAAGCAGCTTGCAGAGATGTTTGTGAAGTTAAATAATAACGTTAAAAGAAGAGGTGGCAGGAAAAATTCACTTAAAGAATATCAGTTGAAATTTATTGGAAAATATGGGGAAAACTGTGCAATTCCTCTTGTAGAAGTAATAAATAAGGATGTTGGTATAGGTTTCCCTGATTATTACAAAGACGAATCAGGAGAAGCAATAGAGTTTAGTGATCCAATAATGCAAATGTTTGAAAAGAAATACGAGGAGGCTCTTTTAGATGGTAAAAGTATTGAATTTCGGTCAAAGGATTTACATGATTTTAAATTAAATCAAAATAATAGTTTAGAATCATTTGAATTAAATTTTAATATCAAAAAACTAAATGATGATATCAAGTTATATTTAGGTGCCAATATTGGTTCTGGTCAAGCTGGAAGAAGTTTCGGTAGATTCTATACATTAAGCGAACAATTGAAAACAACTATTCAAAAATTAGATCAGAAAAATTGTATGAATGTAGAGCTATCATTCGTTCCGAATCAGATAAGAATAGCGAATGTAATGCAAAATTATAGCACTGAAACCTTCAATACATCATTTTTTACAACATCATGGGATTCGACAAATGAAATTAGATTAGAAGACATCTATATAAGATATAGTGAAGGTAAGTTTCATTTTACAACAAGTGATGGGAAAAATGAATTGAAATTTACTATGAATAATATGTTGAATCCTGACAGCCAAAGTAAGGTACTGAGATTGTTGGTTGATATATCAGAGTTTGAGTATGGATTGTCACATTGGTCTTTATTTCCATGGGATATTTTAGCTCAGGAAAAAGTCTATATTCCTGAAATTTCGTTTGAAGGAATTACGATAGCTACCGCACAATGGAACTTATCAATGATAAGAGAACAGTTACTAACTAAAAATAAATTTATTGATAAAAAAGTTATTTTTGATAATTTTAGAAAAACATACAAGGTTCCAAATGACATCATTTTAAAATATGCAGATAATGAATTAAGGCTAGATTTATCTATGGATGATGACTTAGAGATTTTATTTAAAAATATCAAAAAATACGTATACGTTTCGCTAAGAGAAATTGAAAAAGGAGAATCAATTTTTAAAGAATATTTAGGTAACTATAACGCAGAAATAGTTGTTCCAATTATTAAAGAGATAGATAGAAATGCAAGCCATGAAACTAATTTAATCTTTAAAAATGAAATTAAAAGAACATATTTACCATTTTGTGACTGGCTATTTTTAAAGTTGTATGGTCCTAAAGAACGACAAAATGAACTATTAGGTTACTGGAGCAATTATTTTGCGAATATACTATCAAGAAATTATAATCAACCCAAAATGTTTTATATGAGATATTATGACACAAATGATCATATAAGAATGCGAGTAAATTCTCGTTCTTTTGAGAATAATTTTTCTTTATATTTGTCAGTAGTTCGTGACTTATTACCTATGTTGATAGAAAAAGGTATTGTCTCAGATATAGAGGTGAGTAGTTATAAGCCAGAGGTAAACAGATATGGGGGACCTAATTTAATACACTATGCTGAAGAAATTTTTTGCAAAGAATCTATTTTATTTATGAATCATATAATAAGTTTGTCAGAAAATGAAAGATTAGTTTGTGCTACATATTTAGTTTTATACTATCTAAATTATTTCTTCAAAGATGAAGTGACAAAGTGTTCTTTTCTCCTTGAGAATTATACTGGAAAATATAAGAAAGAATTTAAAAATTTACCAATTGATTTACCCATAGAGTATATGAAGAGTTTGAAGGGAGTAGCATCGGCGCTAGATAGATATGATTATTTCCAGGAAATGGATAAATATCTTACTTCTTATATGGAAGAATACAATCGATTCGATAGTACAAATGATCTATATAATACAAAATTTAATTTAGTAGGAAGTTTTTTACACTTATCAATGAACCGATTAAATGGGATTAATAGAGAATTTGAAGAGAAGGTATATTGTTTTGCTTATTACACACTAAATGCCCAACAGTATATAGAATAGGAGTAATCAATATGTTAAAAATACAAAACTTAAGAAAATCTTATGGTAAGAGAACGGTACTAGATAATGTCAATATGAATATTCCTAAGGGAAAAGTGTATGCTTTAATAGGTCCAAATGGTGCTGGAAAATCAACTATTATGAAAATTTTGACTGGTTTAATTAATAAAACCAGTGGTTCTATCACTTTTGAAGGTAGAGAATGGTCACGTCGAGATTTGCAGAAAATTGGAAGTATTATTGAAGAACCACCACTTTACAAGAATTTGAGCGCATACGATAATATGAAAGTAGTTACAACAATGCTTGGTATTTCAAATAGTACAATACTTCCGCTATTAAATAAAGTAGGTTTAGGAAACATTGATAGGAGACCAGTAAAGCAATTTTCTCTAGGGATGAAGCAAAGGTTAGGAATAGCTATCGCTTTAATAAATTCACCTAAATTACTTATATTGGACGAGCCTACCAACGGGTTGGATCCTATTGGAATTCAAGAATTAAGGGAAATTATAGAGTCATTTAAATCAGATGGGATGACAGTCATGATTTCAAGTCATATTCTTTCAGAGGTCGAACATCTAGCTGATTTTATTGGTTTTATTTATGAAGGAAAGATTGTACTGGAGAAGGAATATGATGGTTCTGAGAATCTTGAGGAGTTATTTAATAATCAAATTATATATGAAAAAGGGAGGAGATTATGAAACAAGTTTTTTTATCAAATTTAATTAAAATAAAGAATACGAGTATTTTTAGGTTAATTTTTATTTTCCCTTTCATTTGTGTCATTCTTTCTTTATTGTTTTCATCATTGGGTGGTAAGGAAGTATTAAGTCTAACTGCAGAAACCACCGTGAATCAGTGGGGGGTTATTTGGATTAATGTAATTATAGCTGTAAATTCCGCTTTGTTAAATAAGTTGGAATTAGATTCAAATAAGTATTCTGTTTATTTATCAAGGAATGTTAATTTAAAAAAGGTAGAATACGCAAGAATCATATTGGTAGCTTTTTTAAATTTAATAATTAGTATGATTTTAAGCCTAATACTTATCTTAATTGGTTTAATTTTACCCACACCAAGTCTTATTAGTATATGTAGGATGCTATTAACTATTTTATTGATTTGGTTGACAACATTATGGCAAATTCCATTTATTTTATGGCTATCAAGAAAAACTAATTTGTATTTTGCTATGATTATTAATACAATATCACCACTAATTATTGGTACAAGTTTTTCTCTCTTAGATACATGGTATTTGTTTCCTTATGATTGGTCATTGAAGCTACTTGAACCAATGACAAAAATGAGAATAAATGGTATACCTATTGGATCTGAATATATTCCTGATTATTCAATGATTTTCGTTTCATTTTTCTTAGGGATTACTTTTTTCATTTTATTGGTCGAACTATCTGCTATCTCTTTCAAAAGACAGGTTAAATAGTCATGAAATCATATATATACTCTAGTTTTTTAAAAATAAAAAACACTTCTTATTTGCTAGTACACATTTTAGCCGCATTATTATTTCCACTACTTTTGTTCCTATATTGGAATCAACGTGGAGGGTTACAAAGCAGGACGGTATTATTTTCTTACTTTCAAATAGTAGGAGTACTTCTTCCTTTTGCTTCTAGTATTGTGAATATTCAACTAAAAAATTTGGAGGAATCATCTGGGAAATTTAAATATTTGTTAGGGTATTCACAATCGAATTATAAGCCATTTTTTGCTGAATTGGTATTTTTGTGGTTATGTTATTGTATAGTTTTAATAGTTTCAATTACTATATTTATCTTTTTGTTGAAAACTATTGGTATAGTTGTATCTCTAAGATTACTTATTTTGATTAGTTTATTTTATATTATTTTGGGCTACATAGCATATATGCTTAATCAGATTATTAGTTATTTATTTAGCACAGGTGTGGCACTAGGTATTTCAATGATGGGAGTCATTATTGCTGCGTTTTGTGAAACGAGTCTCGGTGATAAGGTATGGTTTCTAATCCCATGGGCATGGTTTTTGAGAGTATCAGATACACTATTCAACCAACAAAAAATAGATAACACTCCACTTATGATTATATTTGTTATTTCTATCATAATAGTATTTTTTCATTTTTTACTATTTCAAAAGTGGAATCAAGACCGCTTGATAAGTGGTTAAATATGTTCAGTTTTCTATCTATAATTAATACAATCTAATTATGTTTGATTAGGAAATGGCTATAACATCTTATATCCTTGGATTTTATAGTATGATTTTAACATATATTTTCATAGATTTACTTTTAATGATGAAAATTTGAATCAATTTCAATAAACTTTTTAAAAAAAGTAATGACAGTTACGATTTAAAAAATATATGTGTTACATAGGACATTTAATATAAAGTTTTATTTGACTAGCTACTTTCTTCCTCGCCGTTTGGAGTCTGGCCAATATAAAAAAGAGAGGCAGCCTTGGACTACCTCTCTTAGATTATAGACAAACTACTTTTTCAAAGGTGGTTTGTTTTTTTATTTTCTTAACATAATAGCATCGGCTGAATAGGTTTCCTCTCATTATTTCTTTGCCATGAAGAATAAGAACAATGGATTGAAAAGACTGATGATGAATAGAATAATACCACCTACAATTAATAAGCCAAACAATGGATAAAAGAAACTAGAGATAGCTCCTAAAAAGAGGCCTATAGAACGAATGATGCCATGAAGTGTCATAAATAGACAAAATAAGGCAAATATAGCGGTTAAACTCATCGAGAATTTCAACCAAATCAGTTGTGCAGTTTTGCCTTTGAATTCGAACAAAAAAGTGGCAAGGCAACAGCCAATGGCAATAAGAACCGAAAGTAGTAGCCATTTAAACGAGGTCCAAGTGCTTATATAGAGTGAAAAGTAGAAATCTTGTAAAAAATCTAGCATCCTAAAACCCTCCTAAAAAAGATTATTGCGATTGTGTTTATTTGATTGTAACAGGATTTAAGTAGCTAGACAAGGACAGAGAGCCCTAAATAGAAGTAAATAGTCAAAATCATGGAGAAGTATGAGTAGCTAATAGGTGTCACTGGGTTACGAACACCACATAGTGTTTTGTAGAATAGGGAAGAATAATGTTTATGGAGGAAATGATATGCCAGGTTTAATTGAAGAACCAGTATTGACAAAAAAAGAGATCAGGAAACGAAAAAAAGAAGAAGCACGGAAAAGAAAACAAGCGAAGAAGAAGGAAAAGCAAACACAATTTGAAAGTATAGACCTTGGCGAACGTGCTGGAGAAGAGTTTGTGTATGTTCCACTCAATAAGAAGAAACGTAAAGATTTTTTAGACACGGTTGCGATAACTGATGTGAAGTCTATCCTATATGGCTATCCTAATCAACCGATACGATTAGCTAATGGCTATTCAGGATATGTGCAGATTTTTGAGGTGTTTGGACAAGATATTCAAGCGATGTCTAACGAAGAACAGGCAGCAATTAAAGTAGGATTTACTCTTTTTCTGTCTGGGACTGCCTTTGACATGATGATTCAGACAACAAAATTGCCAACAGATGTCTCAAGTCAATCTAACGAATTGCTACGTCTGCTAGATGAAGTCAAACAAGAACAGAACGCTCCAGAATTGATCATCAATGATGGTGATGACATTGATACCATTTCACGTAAAGAGAGACTTGTTTATCAACTTAGACAAAGAGAAGATATTTTGAAAACAAAATATCTCGTCCAACAAGTCATTGCGATCAATCAACAAAATATCGAGTTCTTTATTTGGGTGTTTGGAGATACTTTAGCTGAAATTGATTCCAATACACGTACCACACTAACGATTGCCTCTAACCACGGATTTAGCCCAAAAGTTGTATCTGTCGAAAAGAAGGAAGAGTTATTGACTCAATATTACAACTTTAATGATTCACTTAATGTTTCACTTAATCAGTACTAGAAGGAGTTTACATGGATTTAAATTCACGAAAAATCAAGAAATATATTCGAGAGGGTTATGACCTCAATCTTATTAGTAGGATTCAAAGTGATATTCCTGATTTCAAATATGATGACCGCTATTGGAGACAAGCTAACGGTTATTATAAGATTGCTCATGTTCCATATGACCGATACCCAGAGCACGGTTTACCTGACTTCTGGATGAGTGATTTAATGCTCGTTGATAATGTTATCAGTTTTATGTCCTTAGAACATGCTGCAAATAGTGAAATGTCCGAACTAGCTTCAAAAGCTATTTCGAATATGTTAGCCACTCAAAATACAAAGGCTGCACAAGATGCCGATGATAAGATGCGTATCAGTTCTTTGTTAGACTATCGCGAAAAACTAGGTAACAACGTTCCTTCTAAAAAAATTCACACGCGCTTTTTATTAGCTGCAAATACTTTGAATGAGTTGGTCGAACGAGAAGCTGACCTTAAACAACAGTTGAATCAGTATTCGATCTCTTCTTCAGATGGCATGCAAGACGTCGAATATCACACAGCCTTTATCCCAGCTTCTCGATTGGAAGATACTCCATTGCGACGAAAAGGACAAGCAGCATCCGTCTGGGATTTAGGTGCTGGCTATCCTTTTAATCATACGAACTTAATGGATACCTATGGTGTTTACTTGGGAGAAACACGTACCGGTGGTGTGGTTAACTTTGACCTTTTGCATGAAGATAGGGAACGTAAAATTCCATCAATGCTGATTGCCGGAGCAGGAAACGGGAAAATGAAACTGCTAGGTAATTTGATTGATACCTATTTTGCTAAAGGCCATACCATTTTTAACATTGACCTTACTGGTAACTTAAAAGAACTTACGGAACTTCAAGGTGGTCGATATGTTAAGATGTCTGGTACTAATAATCGAAATCATATTAACCTCATGCAAATTATTGCGACGGCTTCCTCTGCAGATGGAGAAACAACGGACCAGGTCCAATCTTTCTATGCCCACCGTAATAAACTACGTGCTTTGGCTCAAATTCTTGATCCAGGGTTAAAGAATTCTGACCTCAATAATTTGTCGTCTGCTTTAAACGACTTTTATGAAGACCGTAGTCTGTGGAACCGTAATGCAGAAGTCATGGACCAAGAAGACTTAACGATTACGAATGTTATTCCAGAAGATTATCCGACTCTATCTCATTGGGTAGAACGCTTAAACAAGCTTAAAGAGGACAAAATCGCAGAGGGGAATGAAATTGATGCTGCAAGTTATGACCGTCTCTATAATGCTTTCTCTGGTCTCTTGGGGGATTATCGCTTCTTAAATGCGACCTCACAGTTTGAGGATTTCTCAAATGAACAAGTTGTGACCTTTGACCTCTCTGGGGTTCAAGATACTGAACTTCTTAATATTCAGCTTTACCAAGTGTTATCTATCATTTCATCATACGCTGTAGCAAATGGAAGAAGGGTCTCTGAGTATTTCCGTAGAGGGATTATCGGGGGAGATAAGAGCCAACGACCTCATAGCATTATTACCATTAACGGAGCACATAAGCTCTTCAATTATCGTTACTCAGAGTCTCTTAACTTTTTAAAGGATTTGATTGAGAATGTAAGTAGTAACTATTCCGCATTTATTATGGAAATGAGTTCATTAGATAACATTCTCTTGAATGCAAACTCTACGGACGCAGTGGACTACGTTTTAGCGACACGCGCAATTTTCTCTATGATGACGTATCGTGTCTTTTCTCAATTAGGTGATTTGACTATCCCTCGTCTAGCAGATGCTTTACAAGGGGAAATGACCGAGAGTGAACTTTCGTCACTTAAATATTTAAGAGATGGTGATTTCTTCCTAAATATTGCTTCTGTCAAGAACTTAGTCTTCAACCATCAACTAGCGGATAATAGGTCTTATGGTAAGTATCCGTATGATGAACATGTTCGCTATGCATTCTTACCTTAGAAATGGTGAAAGGGGGAAATACAATGAACCTACAGCAACCATATTCTGATGAGGCATTCCAGCTACAAACTAAAATTCTGACAGAGGATAATCCGCATGATTTGGAAAGAATTGTAAATGATTACTTAGAGATCTTGGCTTACAAAAAGACCTGTCGTGTTGTTGATATTACTTATCAGATGCGAAAAACACATCTTTTAAGTAGTTTATGTGGCTTATTTGGAAGTCAGCAAGTGGATGAGTACTCAGCTATGATTATCTACCAAGAACCTGCTCGATTTGAGTCGAGAATATTTGAAACAGAAGAAGAACCAGAGGAGGAAAATTAAATAATGACCACACTAATGCAAATGTCACTATGGGTTAACAATATTGCTTATGACATTAAGACACTACGTTTTTTTATGATAGTCTCCTTTATTATTAGTTTAGTTCTTGGTTTGGTTGGTTTCTATAGCTATCTCATGCTCTATCAGACACTTTTATTCGCCTACGGTGTTCATTTTATGGCTATTGCCTATACACCATATGTGTTTTGTGCCTTGATTGTAGCCCTTTATCAGCTACTTACTGGTAAGAGACGTGAACGTATCAAGAAAGCAAAGCGTATCCTTATGTTTAGTCTTCTTCCTATTTGTTTGATGAACACCTGGGGCTTTATCACGCTAGTGACTTGGGGGCTTGCATGGGTTATGGCTAAACTAGAATATAACCATAGAAAACGAGCTGTTAAGATCGTATCATTCTTCTCAAAGGAATATTCACCTCTTTTTGAAAAGAGATTGGCCAATCGAAGTAACTATTATGCTTATCAATCTGCTTATCGTCTCCTAGACTTGATTCAGGTATCAGCTTATGAAGAACTCTTTAAGGAAGAAGTGACGGAAAAAGATTATAAAGCTGGTCTCGTTGTTAAGGAGTTACACCGTACTTTTAAAATTAAAGGTGTACCTTTTTCTAAGGTAACTGTAACAGATAAACTCTATATTGCTCCACAAAAAATGCCAATTATTGGCTTAAGGAGGTTTTAATATATGGTATCTTATCGTTTTAAACGAGATGGTCAGTATATTCAACGTGAACTAGAACTAGATCCTCTTGATGA
Organism: Streptococcus sp. HMSC065H07; assembly: GCF_001837325.1. Classification (NCBI taxonomy): domain Bacteria; kingdom Bacillati; phylum Bacillota; class Bacilli; order Lactobacillales; family Streptococcaceae; genus Streptococcus; species Streptococcus sp. HMSC065H07. The sequence continues at coordinate 44,153 of NZ_KV832031.1, read as the reverse complement.
GCATCAAGACCAAGTCTATCCGGAAAGCCTTGAAGAGCAAGTAGATTATTCAGCGTTTTACGATACCTACTATGACGGTTTTGATGAAGACAGTATCTCACGTGAACAAGAGAAAAAACAAGGTCTCATTGCGCGTGGGAGAGAAAGGTTATCCAGTGTCAAGGAGGATGTGACAGACTATTATAATTTGCAAGTGGAACGTCACAAAGACTATTACTCAGATGAAGATTCATTTTGGATGCGAAAGCAACAACAAAAACGAAATCGAAAATTCATTAAACAAAGTATCTTTCTTGCCCTAGGACTTTTACTTGTATTTGGTTGGTATTGGCTAACCGCACTACTTCATTAAGGGGGTGACTAAGATATTTGAAACGAATAGGTGATAAGGCTGCTCGTGTTCTTCTAACGATTTTTGGAGTGAAGACAACCATTATTATAGGAACTATTTTAACTTTTGCGGTTATCTTAATTGCAATTATCACTGGTTTAATGGGGACAATTAGTACTTCCGGTGGGAAAGGTAGCAAGACTAACGCCCAATGTGTAACCTACCAAAAAGATGGCGATGAAGAAGACGATGATGAAGAAGACGATGATGGCTCTAAGCCTCAATCGACTTCTACTAAAACTGACTCAGCATCTGCTGGCGACTCTGATCCCTTTACGAAGGGGACAAAAGCCTATGAAAATGCCCACAAAGTCTTTATGGCTTTTGTGAATGCTGGATTGTCTGGGGAATCTGCTGCAGGTGCTGTTGGTTGGGCAAACTCTGAAGGGAGCTATGACATCATTGGACGTGCCCAAGGGCATTATGGTGGTGGTATCAATGACTCCATTTCAAAGGGAGCTGTTCCAACGACAGGTGGGACATCTAACACACTTGGTGGTGGTGGAATCTTCCAGTTTGACCCCTACACGAAATATGCACCTCTTAATAGTCCAGATTGGGAAGATGCTGATAAGATGGTTGCCTTTGTTATCGATGCCATCTCAAAAGGTGACTGGAACCCAGCCTATGACGAATCTGGCCATAACTGGTCATTCCAGGAGTTTGCGAAACAAACCAATATCGATGAAACTGCTATGTCATGGAATGCCTACGAGCGAGGTAATATGGCTTATGTCAAACCAGATCAGAAGAAGGCGGATGCAAGGAAGTTTGCGGAAGTCTTCGAAGCAAGTAAATATAAGTACGATGATGCCAAGTTCCAAAAGGCGTTTGGTGGTGGCGGTGCTTCTTCCAATAACTCCTCGTCAAGTAGTCAAAGTTCAGATGATGATGACGGTGACGATGATGAAGAGGATAGCGACAACGAAGACGATGATAACGACAGCAGTTCAAGCAGTTCATCAAGTGACTCTAGCAACAAGGCTAGCAAAAAAGACAGCGATAAGGATAAAAAGACTATTGATACTGACAAAGCTATCAAGTGGTATAAGGATAAGCTAGGCAAGGTTAAGTATTCTCGTGATACTCGTACTGGACCAGATAGCTATGACCATTCATCTGCTCTCTATTATGCCCTTGTTGACGGCGGTGCTAAAGAATCTAGCTCTCCGGTAGATACCGATTCAGAACATGACTGGTTGAAAGACAATGGTTATGAGTTAGTGTATGAGGGAGCGTGGTCGTCCAAAGATGATGTTCAAAACCGTGAAAAAGGAGATGTCATTATCTGGGGTACGAAAGGTAGTAGCTCTGGCGAAAAAGGACAGACCATGCTAGTTGAGGATAAGGAGAATATTATCCAATGTTCTCCATCAACCGACGGGATTGCTGAGAATAATTATGGCCAATATCGAGACCGTATCACTATGGACTACGGAAAAGTCTATGTCTATCGTCCGAAAGACAAGAAGGATAAGGATGATGACAAGGAGGAAGTAGATGCAGATACGTGTGGCGACAGCGATAGTAGTAATCTCAGCACTGATACTGGTCAGCCACTCGATGTTCCTTATACCATTACCCAACTTTTCGGTGCAGCAGCTAATGCAGGTGGACCAAATGCGGGTTCAGGACACACAGGAATGGACCTTGCAGCACCAGAAGGCTCTCCAATTTACGCTGTTACAGACGGAGAAGTAGTAGAGGTCAATGAAGAAGCGATGAATATTGACGGTAACCACGTGATGCACACTCTTCCAGATGGCACTATTATCTATTATGGACATATGCGTGATGTTCCTCTTGTTAAGAAGGGGGATAAGGTCAAAAAAGGCCAACTTATCGGGTATGTTGGACAAACGGGTGCAGCTACTGGACCACATATTCACTTTGAACGTCGGAAAACAAAAGTCTTTCAGTATGGTGATTTCTTAAGTCCAGCATCAATTATTTTGGGGGATACCCAACCACAAGTTGGTATGGTGATTGATCCTAAGACTCAAAAAGGTGGAGCACCATCTAAAGAATAAATCAAAAAGGAGAAAAAGAGTATAAATGAGTAAACAATCAAAAATTAATCCGAAAAGCATGTCATTATTGGCTGTACAAGGCCTAGACTGGTGTTTGCGAAAAGCTTTCTTATGGTTCGCTATAATTATGGGAACGATTTTCCTTAATGTTTTTATTAACACAATGCCTATAAATCAAGTAAAGGTCTTCCTTTATATCTTTCAAGGAGTTTACCTCGGTCTCTTTACGTTAAGGGCTGTTTTTAAATATAAGAGTGGTAGTGACTGGTGGGTATTTACCTCACTTGTGAGTATAATGGAAATGTTTGGTTTATGTATTCTTTTGATGAAACCAATCCGGGTTACGGATGCAAGCATGACATTGATTTTTGAGCTATTGTTAGTTAGTCTTGCCCTTTATTATGTGGGAACGAAACTAAGTTCTAGCTTATTTAAACGTTATCTATTCAAGAATGTTATGGATGTGGATTATCTTGGTTTGAAGAAATCTACTGAAACTAGATTAGAACATGAACATTCACTTATTAATGATATTGAATTGACAGGCTATGACACTAATGCTCAAATGACAATAATCAATAAGAATGCTATTAAGCCGGAGTATAGGTCGATTGTTGAGGTTACTAATATGGAATGTGAGAAAGTAATTGCTCCTCGTTATTATAGAGAGGGAACTGCTCCAGGGAATATCAAACATACGTTTGAAACGAAAGATACGCTATACCATCTTCATTTCAACTTCCATCTATTTGGAATCAATGGTAGGTTTTCTCCAAGCTATCTACCACTAATTGACCTAACTGTTAGTGAAAATAAGGCAAAATAATACATAAACATAATTATGTATATACTAAAAAGGAGTCTGAATAGAGCTCCTTTTTATTTGATTTGATTAATTTTTTAAATTCTGGTTACGAGAAAAAAGTTTAACTAAAACTTGGTCTTTTTGTAATTTTCTATGAGAAAAGTTATAATAGAATTTGAAAAAACAAATATTTATTTTCAATAAGGAGGAACTTATACATGACAAATCATAGTTACGAAGATTTTTTATATACTGACGATCAACAGCTCCATAGTTTATATGAAGTTCAAAAAGAATATGAACAGAATAAAGGGGATATTTCAAAATACCGTGATAAAATGTTGTGTCCAGAATGTCAGATAGCAAATTTACGTTTTACACATAAAACATCAGAAAGAAGAGCATTTTTATCAACCCTTCCAACATCAAACCATGAAGAAGGTTGTTCATATAATTATGACCTAGCTTCAAATAGGGCAGTTAAGCAATTTGTAGCAACATTAACAGATGAACAAGTACGTGATAGACTTGAAGCAATGTTAAATACCTTGTTGCCTAGGGATAGAAGAGACGATGAAAATGCAGTAAATGCTGAACAACAGAATCCATTCGTAATAGATATAGGAGCAAGAAACCATCAGCCTAACCGCAGAGCAATACCAAGAAAGTCAATGAATCGTTGGTTTGATAAAGCGGATGAAAACAACATGTTTCTATTTTATGGTAAGGTAAGGTTAGCAGTTGAAAATTGTGAAACCAAAAATGGTGTACGATACAAATTAATTGTGAAGACCAAGAGGGGAGAGGAGTGGATCAAAAAGACCAGTATTTTTAGAGGTATTGAACAAGATGATATTGATGAGAATACAACCTATGACCTTGCTGTCCTTGGGCATCTTGAATTTTACAATAATTTCCCACAAATTGTCACAGAATCTTTTACTTCGATTTTGTATAGAAAGGCAAGAAGATAAGAAGGAACAAAAAGACCAACCTATTTTAGAAGGATGGTCTTTTTTACCTACGAGAGAGGGGATTATTCAAAATAAGTTCTTACTTATCTATGACTGAAAATACTATATATAGTGGTCTGAGATGAAAATATACCACAATATATTGATTTTTTTCTAAAAGGGTGTACAATATGTAATATAAAAGAAAAGAGAAATAAAAAAAGGATTGCTGCAACAATCCTTTGGATTTCGAATAATTGTCCCCAATAATTCAAAAATATCTCCTTATTATTTCAAATTATACACGTTCCTATCAATTAATGCAATAAATTAGGGAAAATTTTTTAAAATAGTATGATAATATGATGTAATTTTTATATATTTGGATTTTAATTGGGTGCGCGATTTCTTTTCTTTACGAAAGGAGGAGCCACATGGATTCTATTATCCTGGTGCTAGTCTTGGTATACCTAATCAAGACTAGTAAGCCGTAATTCAAAAAAAACAAAAAAGACTGCTTAGTCTTTTTTGTTTTATAACGAGATGTCTCTTACTTTATGATTTGCTGTTTGTCATCTGCTCATATAACTCAAATAGTCTTGCGACTGTCTCACTCTCGGTTAGCCAAGTTTTTTTGCCATCTACTATTTTGGTTAATCCATAGGCTTCCATAACTGCTTTATCGTTAGCTTGGTGGGCTCGACGAAGTTCTTTAGGCATGGTTAACTCATCATAGAGATCAGCAAAACTCGCATCAGGATAAAGATTTCTTGCTTCTAAAATCCCCTTAGCAGTATTTCTGATTTTTTCTTTTTGTTTATCTGTAAAATCAGGTATCGGAAAGTTATTATATACAACAGTATTCGAATAACTATAATCCGATTTCATTCGCCCAGCTACTGTTCTCATCCAGGCCATGTGAACATTAGATGTTAAAATACCAAAGTCATATAAACTAGCGTTAGGTACCATAAATAACTTGTCTCCTGGAATAACTTCTTTTGATAAGTAATCTATTGGTACGTATCTTCTGTTTTCTGATGATACTTTGGGAAACGCAAGGTAATCAGATGCACTTTCTCGTATTTCATCAAATTCAGTCGCACGTTCTGCCTTCTTATTGGTAATTTTACTTGGACTATTTAATCGAAATTCTTGAACTTTTTTGACTCTTTCCATGATTTCAGGAATTTTTCTAAATTCCGATGGATTAACTTTATGCAACCAGATACAGTATCTTGGCTTTCTTTTAATAAAATCAGCACCCATTAGAAATGGTCGTAAAAATTTTTCAATGTCTCTATTTTTTTCTACAAGTCTATCTTTCTCTTCAACTGTTAGTATTAGATTCCCTCCATCAGTTGGTTTTCCACCAGCATACATTGGGATTTTTGCAAATAATGCGTCTCTCCTACTCTCAACAAAAATATTATCTCCTTCAACTAAATATGGATTTATTCCTGAAACTATATTTACGAGTTCATTATCAAATAGAGCATATTCTTTAACATTTGCATTTGTAGAGAAACCAATAATCACACAGTGTACCTTGGCTTTTTCGCTTGCCTCATTGCTCCAAACAAATGACCTCCAAGCAAAGTCTATTTTTACTCCAAAACGCTCTATTAATGGCTTCCAAATTCCAGAAACTTGTTCACCTTGGGTTATTGAATTAGTAGACACAAAAGCTGTTCGTATATCTGTACCATGCATCAACTCAGAGGCCTTAAAGTACCAACCTGCAACATAATCAATTTTTCCAGATAATCTATAAGGTTTCCTATTTTCATCAACAAATATAGCTTTAATTTCTGACTTTTGCGAACTACTTTGCAAAGAATGACCGACAAATGGTGGATTTCCAATGATATAGTTTAGCTTATCTTTGGGAACCACACTTTCCCAATCTATCTCCAACGCATTACCTTCAACGATGTTGGTATATGACTTAAGTGGAAGAAAGTCAATATTTGCAAACACGATATCTTTAGTCTCTTCAAGCATTTGACTTTCTGCAATCCAGAGAGCTGTTTTAGCTACAGAAACCGCAAAGTCATTAATCTCAATACCATAGAATTGCTTCAGCTTAACTTTGACTAAATCTTGACCGAGATCCAAAGCAACAGTATCTCCCATATATAGCTTAATAGCCTCATTTTCTAAGCGTCGAAGAGAGATATATGTCTCAGTTAAGAAATTCCCAGAACCACAAGCGGGGTCGAAGAAAAGAAGATTCGCTAGTTTTGATTGGAACTGTTTTGCTTTTTGTTCAACTGTTCTAGGCTGCTTAAATTGTCGTATTTCGTTCAACTCTTCTTTTAGCTCATCCAAGAATAAAGGATCAATAACTTTATGGATATTTTCAATCGAAGTATAGTGCATTCCACCGCTTCGACGTGTTTCTGGGTTAAGAGTTGACTCAAATACCGCACCAAAGATTGTCGGACTAATTTCTGACCAGTCGAAACTAGAAGAAGCGTGTTCAAGAATAAGTTCTCGGAGTTCATCGGTGAAATTAGGGATTTCTAGATTATTCTCAGCAAACATTCCACCGTTTACATAAGGGAAGGCGTTTAGTTCACTATCAAGATAGGGATCGCGCGTGTCGATTGGCGTGTCAAGGACAGAGAAAAGGTCCATTAACCCACGTCGAAAGTCACGATTTCCAAAACGAGCTAGGTAGTCATGGAACATCATTTTATGTCCAAAGATACCAGCATCCTCTGCATACAAACAAAATACAAGGCGTACGACAAGTTGGTTAATCGCATGTAGACTATCTGGATTGTCTGGATTGACATATTGTTTTAGCAATCCATCATAGATTTCACCTACGATTTCCCCAGCCTCCATTGAGACTTTCATTTCACGTTCTAGGTGCTCGTTGGTCTTATCTACAAGAAATTCTAGTCGATAGGCTTCTTTATCAAGGTCTGCTAATTGAACAACTTTAGGTTCGCCATTAGGCTGTTCCATGTCATAGATATAGAACTCTTTGAAATTACAAGTAATAATCCATCTAGGACGTCTAGAGTAGGGGGTGTTTGCTGAATAACGTTTTGCTTGTTGGAAAGGCGTTAGATAAGTACCATCAGACTGTCTAATAGCTTTATTGAGGTCTTTGTTTGCCCCTTTTTGTTCAATCAAAACCTTTGTTTTATCGATAAAACCGTCAATAAAACTGGTGTGATCCAACATCACTTTATCTTCAAACGTAATATATTCTGTTGGGTTTTCTATCCCATAAACAGATTGCAGTAGGTCTAGCCAAAAAGACTGGCTATCTTGTCTTTCACTACCACGGTTTTCCCAACGCTTAATAAAAGCCTTGGCTTGCTTTTTCTGTTCTCTAGTGTTCATTACTACTAATTCTTTCTAAATAGACTCGGTGTCATTATACCATATATTCCTACTGTATTTTAGTGGGTATTAACTCTATTAACCAACTGTCAAGTGACTAGATATAACTTGGGGGATGTGACACCCCCTAAGTCTCTTTTTTAATACATGGAAAGGTGCTATACTAAACCCATGAAAAAAGATTATAAATACATTATTATTTTGGTGGTCATTTTCCTCGTACTAGGAGTCATGTTTTTGGTCTCTGCGTTAATGAAGAAGAATGAACCGAAGAAAAAAGCAACACCCCCTAGCACCGAACAGGTGATTGAAGATTCCTCCTCGGAAGATATTCCAAAGGAAGATAAGTATGAGCGATGGCGTAAAGAGGCACTTGCGACCTTAGAAACACAAACACCTGCAGATGATGCTGATACGCAAACTGTAAAGAATGCACTGAAAGAAATGTGTTCTTATGTTGAGACTGTTCAGAACGTAACCGATGTTAAGCCAGATTATCAAAATCACTTAACGATTACTGGAACCAAGATGCAGTATGAGCTTGTAGCGAAATTTATGCTAGGTTATAAGTACTCTGATGCTAAAACGCAAGTGTTTAAAGCCAAAGCAGACAATGTTCGTCAGTTTGTCCTTGAGGTTGCTAACCCAGACGGAGCAAAACTTTATTTCTGTGGGAATTACGTTATGGGAACAACTCAAATAGAAGTAACATCAGTTCATGGAGTAGCTGAAGCTGATCATGCTGAGCATGGACATGACTAGAAGTAGTCAATACGTCTTACATATCTTGTTTAGCTTCATCATGAGATGGAGCTTTTCATTATATATTTAACTCTAGTAGGAATTTTTGTCCTTGAGTAAGTGCATATCTGATTAATACTTGATATAATAGTGCCATAGCACAAGGATTAAAGAATTAGTGATAGTAAGAGAATTTGATTAAAGAATGATTGGAGATGAGGATATATGGAAAGAGAAACAATGCGTCTTTTAAGAAAATTGGTTAGATTATTTGACGGTCAGACTAAAGAACATCTTTTAAAATATACTGATGAGGTTTCTGGACTAAATATTGAAGAACAAAATAAACTAGCTCAAGAGTTGCCGGCTAGACACTTAAGTGCTGAAATTTTAAGTGATATTCAACGAATTCAAAACGGTGAAGAACCACGTTTCTTTTCTAAGGATGGACAATATAAGGGACTATGTGTTGAAGAATACAACCAGCGTGACTTTATGACTCGTCAGCAACGATACGTTCTAAGTTGGGCGTTCGGAATGTTACTCTTTTTAGCAGTCTTTACAATTGTATCCTGGAACTTTGTTCCCAACGTTATCCAAAAAATGGAAACTAGTACACCACTATTGAACTATATTGAGAACTATGGCACTCGTCCTGAGCAGATCTTTGCAATGGTTGTAAGTGGAGCCTATTTGATTCTACTTTCAGTAGTTGTTTCACTATTCTGTTTGAAGAGATATCGTAAAGATACTGAAGAACCTATCAGTGTCGTATTAACAGATGATTTGAGACTATAAAAGCTGAAGCTTAAGCTTTGGCTTTTTTTGGTGTCTTTTCACTAAATTACCCCATGTCACTGGGTTATAAATGGGAATTTCTTTATGTTAGAATTCGCTTATGATTACATATTTAGCAGAAAAAAGAGACCAAGGAATAGCCTACTATATGGCCCTTGCTGCAGATAATACACTTTCTGCAACTCAACTAGATGAAAAATATAAAAAACAAGGTTATATTCAATTTAAAAATGCTGCTTACCACAATGGAGAATTGATCACGATTATCTGGGCTCAAGGACATATGCTAGAGTTGAAAGAACCAGAAGACTATAAAGCTGATTGGAAAGAGTGGCGTTTGGACACCTTACCTATTATTCCTGAAAAATTTGAATATAAGGTTATGACACAGAAGGAATGGCAGTTCAAGAAGGTTAAGGATTTCTTTGAGAAATCTAGGATGATTGTTTGGGCCACTGATATAGACCGTGAAGGTAGTCATATTGCCTATAGTATTAGCCTTATGACTGGTATTTTAGACCAGGAAGGTCCAAAGAAAATGATTAAGTCTCTTTGGGTTGATGAATTAACACCAACAAAGATTCAAGAGGGAGTGAAAAAACTACGTGAGATAGACTATCGGGTCTTGCAAGCTATTGAAGCCCAAACGCGAGCTATTGCTGACTGGCTTCTTGGTATGAACGCCTCCCGTGCATTAAGTCTCCTATTAGAAGAGAAGATAGGATTAAAATTGGATAGGTCTGGTAAGGACGGTAAGATTGCAGTTGGAAGAATCAAAACCGTAGCTCTATTCTTGATCTATTTAAGAGAATTAGCCATCCGAGATTTTGTTCCAACAACTTATTGGGAATTAGAAGCCACCTTTGAACATCCTAATGGCATCTACAAGGGTAATTATGTTCCTCTTGATATTCCGTACTCTAAAGGTGACAAGAAGGGTGAACCTTGGGAAGGCGACTGTCCTACTAGAGAAGATTGGGAAAAGCTTATTCAGAATCCTAAAATTGTTGGAGATAGTAACAAAGGTGTTATCGTTGAACATGAAGTTGAACTAAAAGAAAAACGACCACCAAGGCTTTATTGCCTTGACTCGATACAAGAAGAATTAGGGAAACTCTTAGGATTGACAGCAAAAGAAGTTCTAGAAGGCCCTTGCCAAGAATTATATGAGGTGAGAAAACTAATCACGTACCCAAGATCTTTGTCTTTTTATATTTCTAGGGAACGTTATGAGACTTTAAAGCAACAAGCACCAGCATTAGCTCGATTAGTTGGTTTCAGTGAAGAGGATTTGGTATTCCCAGAGCGTCCAGATGGCTTTTTTGTAAATGACAAGAAAGCTGCAAACCACTCAGCAGTAGTTCCAACTACCTTAATACCCACTGAAGAAGAAGTAGAAGCCCTTCCTGATGCACTGAAGATTGTCTACAAAGCAGTTATCAGAAGAACACTAACTATGTTTTTCCCGAAATACCAGTATGAACAGACGACAATCATTACTCAGGTAGGCGCTGGAAGGTTTAGAACGGCAGGACAAGTCCCTAAAAACCCTGGTTGGCAAGTTTTATTCCAAGATAGTGCGAGCGTGCTTGATGGAGTTATAGAAGAAAGTGAGGCGAGGGAGCTTATTAAAGTCCAAACCAACGATACTGTCACTTCGCACCTAGTGCCAGTGGAAAGACATGTTAAAAAACCGCCTCGCCACACGAATAGTACCTGGCTTCGAGCAATGAGAACTGCTGGCCGGGACCTAGATGATGAAGAGCTTATCGCTATCATGAAACAAATCAAAGGGTTAGGGACTGCAGCAACTAGGGGAGCAATTCTGGATGAAATCGTCGTTAATAAATGGGTGATAGTCAAGCAAGGGAAAATCTATTTATCTGAACTTGGGTGGTTGATTTGTGAGACGCTTAAAGATGAACGTGTCTTATCTCAACCAGAAACAACTGCAATATGGGAGCAATCGCTCAGTAAAATTGCTGAAGGGACCAATACACAAGAGAAATTCCTGAGAAATATCTATAGGTATCTAGGTATTGAGAATCCTCACAACAACCTCATTGAAAATCTGATTAATGCTGTCGATAGAACTGATTACACTCCTTTCCAAGACTTTATCGAGCAAGCAGTAGCAAAAGCTGATGGTAAGCTTGGTAACTGTCCTTTATGTGGAAAGGCCGTCAAAGTACTAGGAAAATCAAAAGTGGCTCAGTGTGAGGATAATATCTTAGCAAAAGAAGAAAGAGAAGCAGGTGCAACACCTGTTTGTAGCTTTAACTTCTGGATTACTGTAGGTTTTATTAAAGACAAGAAAAAAACACTCACCAAGAAACAAATCAGTGACCTTTTATCTGATAAAGGACGAACAAACCTTATCAAGAACATCGAAGGTAAATATGGCCCATTCGATGCTTACGCTTATCTTTCCTTCAATGAAGAAAAAGGAATTTATCAAGTAAACCTTGAAGTTGATAAAGCAACGTCTAAAAAATAGTTCATTTTAAATGACTTTTAAAAATTTAGGGCTCTCTGCGCTTGCTCTTGTAATTTCCTCTGTGCTACACTAATTTTAGTTTAAGAAAAGACGAGTCAAATATCTATGAAAGGAGAAAAATATGAATACACCTCGTATTAACCGATTTTTAGGTGAGTGGCTGGACAGACAGACGAGTCCTAACTTTTTTCAAGAAGGCTTGATTCTTCTGAATGCGTGTGACTTTATTGATAGTAACTCGGATGCCATCCCTGGTCTCATCGCTCATAAAAAAAGCCCTCTACGTCAGCAATTAGATGAAGCTCTCGCTAGTCGTGGGTACTGTTATCTTAAGCCTATTGAAGTCAATGCTCAAGACTCCATTGAAGTAGAGAAGTACTATCGATTTGAAGCTACACCTAAAGGTTCAAATGAAGCTATTACTTATTATGGTCTAGGTGCGTACTTTATTTGCCGTGCTATATTTAACAATGAATTCGACATTGATTTTGGCTTTCAATATGATGACGAAGAACTCTTTTATGAGGACATTGGATTTGATGCTCTATTCCATAATAAGTCCGTTTTCCTATTAGGAGACACACCCTCTGATGATATGGAGGTATCTTGGCAAGAAATTGGGATCTCAATGCGTAGACGAGCTTTTAATTAATAGGCTTTTCAAGAACTTCCTTATGATATATAGATTGGAGAATATAACATGAGAACTTCTAGTAGATATATAGTTTTCTTTCTTTACTTTGCTTGGTTTACCTTTGCTCAGTTACTTATCTTATCTTTGTTATTTTTAAATTATTCATCATTTAACCTATCCTTTGATTTTATGTTTTCAGGAGTTTTCTACATTATCACAAAGGTTCCTCCACTTTTAGTTCTGTGTATTTTGGGAGGGCTTGGATTGACATTTACGGTCATGAAGGATGCGGTGTAATGAAAGGTTATTTGAAATACATTGACCATTATTTTAGCCATGATGAAATGGCTGAAAAGATAGGGCTTTGTATCATATAGATAGGAGGACAGAATATGAAAACTTTCAGTAAGTTTATAGCAATTATTTTTTGCTTTGTTTCATTTACCTTCATGCAGACACTTATTTTATCTTGGTTATTTTTTGATCTTTCCTCACTTAACTTATTCAACTTATCCATTGAACATTTTATTTCAAATTATTGCTTAATGATAACGAAGGCCCCTCTAATATTAGTAATTCCTAGTATAGGTGGTCTTGGCTTTACAATTTTGGCAATGCAAAACGTGTTATAATGGGAGAAGGAGAGTAAGCGAATATGAAAAATATTAATAATAAAGCTAGCATAAAGAGATATAATAGCAAATTGTTAGTCGAACCCTCAGAAACGTTGTTAGATATTTTCCAGATAATGTCTAAACGAAATAGGATAACTAATATTTTTGGAAAGGTTGGTTCTGGAAAAACCTACCTCGCAAGTTATTATATCGAATATTTAAGTGAAAACACCAATAATCTTATCGTCTATTTTAATGGCAATAATAAAAAAGAAGTGAATTGTGACCTATCGTTTAGCGACTTTGATAGCTTCATAGATTTTTTGTTAAACGTAGAAGTCAAAGATACATCTATATATTTGGTTATTGATGAGGCATCCTCTTTAACTGACGAACAACTGCTACATTTAAATGCGACTCTCAATAAGTTACTCGCTAATGATTTGGAGGTTGTCGTATCTATCCTGTCCTATACTGTATTACTAGATAAGTTTGAAGGGGAGCTTGAACGTTTCGTACTAGAAACAAAAAGGTCTTAAATATTTAGACAACAATAAATTTCATGAATAGATTACAAAAGAGCAGTATGCTCTTTTTTTGTGTATTCAAAGGGTGTCACTGGGTTTGAGTCAGGGATGACTTTTGCTATCATCTAATTGTAATTTTTTAAGAAAGGAAATTGCTTATTCATGGATAAAAACAAACGTTCAATGATCCTAAAATGTGGAGCTTTTTTAACAGCTCTTTTAGCAGCAGGTTTGGTTAATAATGGAGTATCAGCAGACCAAACTGATGCGCCAACTGGACCAACAGATAATGCTACTGTTGCGACTGGACACTCCGATACACTTCTTTCATCAACACCAGCGACACCTGGTACCAATACCACAGATGTCCCAACTGATAAAGCTGAAGTACCTAAAGTTGACAGTCCAAAAAATGAAGGGGTAGCAATTGAAACTCCTAATGTATCTGATGGTACCACTGGCACTGGTGTAGCTACACCTACAACACCAAGCGTTACTACGCCAAATCATGACGAAGGGAAGACTTCAGAAAATTCTGAGGCTACACCTACGACTTCTGAAAATGCAAGTACAACTGCTGAAACGTCTACAGCTACCTCTGAAGGAAGTGAAGGAAACTCTACTTCTGATACAACTTCAACTGCATCAGAAACTCCTACCCCTTCAGAGCACACAGTAACTGAAACTCCTACTAAGCCTAACGCTACGGATACTGCTAATGCTAACCACAATAGTGAAAATAACACTAGCAGTAGCAGTGAAAGTTCAACAAATACTGTTAATGATAAAGGGTCAACGGTTGCCACACCAACTCCAGCACCAACTGAAGGGAATAACGCTTCAAGTTCTGAAGCACCTAGTGGCTCATCAACTTCAGCTGAATCTTCTTCAACAAGTTCAGAAACACCAAAAGTGTCTGATGGAACTTCTGGAACAGGTGTAAGTTTGCCAAGTAGCGAAGGAACAACATCTTCTGAGAAATCATCAACTTCTCCAGAACTGTCTGAAACTGCTACAAACACTCCTCATATTCTTGACGGAACCAATGGAACTGGTGTCTCTACGCCATCTGAACATAAATCAGACAGTCGTACGGAAATCACTTCAACTTCAGCAACTACTTCAAACAAAGTGGTTGAGTCACCTAAAACTGAAGAAGCTCCTAAAGTTAGCGACACGAATGTTCAAGAAACACCTAAACCAGGGGACGTTTCTCCTTCAACAAAACAAGTTGTACTTAATGTGACTCCTAGTCAACCAGTCGTTACAAATACTGGTTATAAAGTTGTCTCAACAAACAATAGTGATCTTGTCGTACAAAACTTCGATGGTTCTGTAGCCTCAGTTCCAGCTTCACAGGCAGGAGGAGCAGTGAATGAGGATGGAACTGTCTCTGTTAAGACCGAGGCAGGAGAAATGGTAACACTTCCTGAAACAGGGGAAACTGGAACAAAACTCGTTACCTTTGGATTCTTGATTTTGGCAGCACTTGGTCTTCAACGTACAGCTGTAAAACAAGATAAATGGTACTCAAACTAAGAAAGGTGATTATTTAAAATGTTTAAAGACTCAAATAATACGAAAGGACATGGCTCTATTCGTAAAAACAATGTCTTTGGAGCAGTAGGTGTACTTGCACTCGGTGCTGCAGCAATCGTTGGGGGAGCTTCTCAAGCATCCGCAGATGAAGTAACTGAAGCACCTGTAAATTCAGAGCCAGTTGCTACCTCTCAAGCAAACGCAGACAGTCTGATGTCACAAGCTACAGCTGTTGAAACATCAGATGTCTCTACTTCGACAACCACAGCGACTACAACAAACACTTCTGATTCACAACCTACTGAAACAGTAGCAGAAGTAGCTACTACACAACCAGTAAGCACTAATGATAATAATGCTTACGCAGAAAAAGCTAATACATCAACGGAAGCTGAAAAAGTTGCTATCGACAACACAGCTGTCACAGATGCAGTTGCTACTGCCAAAGACAGTGGTGTTAAAGTAACACAAGATGCTACTCAAGATAAAGGGACACCAACTACAAGTGAAGAACTCGCATCAAAGCAAGCTGAAATCAAGGCTGACCAAAATGAACAAGTAGCCTCAATCAAACAAGCTACCCAGGACGCATCTGGTCGCCAATCAGCTTATGATGCAGCTGACAAAGCTCACGACACACTTGAAACTCAAGTGGATAAAGCAGTTAAAGATAGTAATGGCCTTATTAAAGCTGAGACTACTGAAATCTCAAGTGGGGATGGTAAAAATGTAGGTGATTACAACACCTATACTGATCAGGTTAATAAGCAGATTGCTTCGAACAAAGAAACCATCGACAAATTTAACAAAGATTATGCTGCTATGAAGGATAATGCTAACGTTAATGTTGACGGACGAGTAACAACACAAAATGTTGACCAGTTGACTTATGGTAACTCGGTTCAAAATGGTAGCGTTAATCCGGATGGGACCTTCTCATTCACGCACGATATGAATGACTCAGCTAATGATAGTTTGGGTGTTTTGGGTACAGGTACTCTTAACGGGAAGGTCAATTTCACGTCTGCTGCAAACGGAGATGGTTCTACCACTGTAACACTTAATAGTCTCGATTTGTGGAACTATGCCTACACAAGTAACCGTCCCAACACTGGTGTTAACCAAAATCTTAACTACCACGTTTATACTGATGGTGAAGAAATTTACTCAGTAAACCACGATGGTAACTCAAGCTTTGCGGAAGATATCAATCGTAGTATTGCACTTAACAAGTCCTATGTCTTGAAACCAGGCGAAACTACTGGTATTATCCCAATTCTTAACATCGATGATAATTGGATTATCAATACTCATGGTCAGTTAAGTCTCGATTTCACTAATCCAAACACTGTACCATCAGCTACAGTTAAAAAGGTTAATGAACCTGTTAAACCAGAAATTCCATCAGCAAGTTATCATGACTACAGTATGAATTATCAACCAACTGTAACTAAGACTGTCCTCAACAGCGACGGTGAAAATGTTAATGGTAAGATGATTCCTAAAAATGATGAACATACCTATGTTTTGAATAACGGAAACATCTTTGCCAATGCAAAGGTTGGCGATACTGTGACAACTCGTGATCCACTTGAATTCGGTGAAGTTCCAAATATCGAAGCCAACAAGATTGAAAATGAGGCTAAAGGTTGGAACGTTGATTATGATGAGGCTTCTAAGACCTACACATTTACTGCCAAATACGATGGTAAAGCTCTCGAAGCACCTACAATCAAGTTCGTAGCAACTGACGATAACGGTTCCTACGATAATACTTATAAAGCTGGTCGTAACGGTTACGAAACCTTCTCTGATACTGTCACTAACAAGACGCCAACAGCTCCTAAGCCACATAAGTCTGTTACAGACTCAAAAGGAAATGACATCGATGGCCAAACGACATCTGATGATAAAGTCAACTTCCATTTGACAACTGACTATAGTCCATATAAAGACATGGCCGCTTCTAAGAAAGCTCTCGAATTTGCACTTCTCGATGACGTGCAAGATGGTGCTTTTACAGTAGATGAAGACGCTATTACTATTCGCGATAGCAATAACAAAGATGTCAAAGACCTTTTTGATATGTATCACGTACTTTCAGATGAAGGACGTACTGATGCCATCAACAAGATCCTAGAAAAATCTGGTCTTAACCCAACTGGTGAATTCTATCTTTGGGTAGCCAAAAATCCAGTTGATTATTACCAAGACTACATTCTTAAGAATAATAATGTAACAGTTAATCTCCCTGCTACATTGAAAGTCCCTGCAGGTACTACTGTAGAAAATGATTTCTATCAGATTGATTTTGGTAATGCCTATAAATCAAATCTTGTTTCATTTGATACACCACCAGCAGCACCAGTAGGAGAGTCTGGCGGACCTACTTCTACCCCAGTAACTCCAGTAGAAGAAGTGCCTGTCCAACAACAAGCTATTAAGGTTCTTCCTAATACTGGTGAAAAATCAACTTCAGCTATTGCTGCAGTAGGTACAGTTGTTCTAACTACTGCACTAGGTATGCTTGGTTTCTCAAAACGTAGTAAAGAATGCTAAGATACCACCCACTTCTTAAAAAATCCTTTTCCCTATTCTAAATTCATAATTCCCTAAAAGCACAGCTCACAAGAGTTGTGCTTTTTTATGAGGTGTCACTGGGTTACAAATAGATATTTGTTTTCCTATAATAAAGAGGTACTTTAAAACAAACTAGGAAGGAAGTTGTTGCTTATATGAGAACTGATAATTTAAATAATTATGGACTTATGAAATCAAGACCATATAAGTAGAAAGAAGGTATCTATTTGAAAAATAATAAATTAATGTTCATGTTACTGATGAAATGGTTTGCTGAAAGTATTTATTTTCTTGAAATCATATTTATAACAGCCACTTCAGTTCTGTTATTAGCAAACAATATTCTCAATGTTTCAACAAAGACGATTCATATTATAGCCCTGGTATTACTGGTAGTTTATGTATGTATTGGTTTGTTATTAGCTAATCGAAAAAATAAATTTACGATGTCAGTTAATTACTTTAAATTGATAGGAGCATTGGCATATATCGTACTTATCACCACTCTAAAAGGTATTGTGTTTGATATTCTAACACACCCTCTAGTTACACTGGGGATTGCACTTCCTTATGTTGTAGCTATTGCCTTAAGAAACTTCAGCAAAGGTCAAATCAATAAAATCATTTTTGACGATAGACACAATGCAAATATCAGAGGACGATTTGACACCGTAGACAATATCAAAGAGTCGATGCGTTCATCTATTGCTAGTAGTATTTCTCATGAATTTAAAGGTCTTACGGAAATCAGAGATGAAAAGTTTAGACAAGATACAGAAGGAAATGTAGCTGGTATGTTCAAAGTGTTACTGAAATCTGGCTTTTGGGGGCTTAAACACATCCCATTGACTAAAGTAACACTGACATTTAACTTAGAATAAGAGGTAATCACGATGAAGAAAAATATTTTAACAACGGAACAAGCAAGTTTTTTGAAGCAGTACAATTTCTCTCTATACCAGGAACGTTTTGAGGTACTATGTAAAGCTCAAAAAGCTGAAAAGGACGGGCATCTAAATTTTGCCTCGGACGATGAATATAAAACATTTATTGATGCTGTAATGACTGGAGAATGGTCTGAAGAACTCTTTATGATCAACCTATCAAATCCTATTGGATGTGAACATTTCCTTGCGGCACGAGAAGATGGCGATGGCGGACTAATTTGGGATGTCGTTGATTATAGTGAGGGAGACCGCTTCACGAAAGAACAAATCCAGACGATTGTCCCAGAGGCATATCGATATAGTGCCTTTATGGTCTCTGAGATTGTTGCAGAAAAAGACTGGGGACCAGAAGCTCAACACCAACGGCTGGAACAAGCAAAACAAGCTAAAGAACATAAAAAGTCTAACGAGAACTTTCCAAAACCTCGTGTAATCACAGATGAAGAAAGACATGACGACTACACACAAAGTTCTATCAGAACAGTAGCAGCAACCTTGAGAACTGTACAATAATCATAGGACTAGCTTAGGATAGCATATAGTGATGCTATCCTTTTTGTATTGAATCATATACCACGCGCAACACTTCACAACTCTAGTAATTTTCTTGAATAATAATTAAAAGACTACTTTAAAGGGTGAGAACATTTAAGTATAATAGAAACAGAATACTTAATAGGAAGTCCCCGTTAGAAATAGTGGGAAAATGTGAAAAAAAGCCCTTTAAAATGAGGATTTTGAGGTATATTTCCTTAGTACAGCACTTTTAGTAGTTGCGGGAGTAAGTGCGGGTGTGCTTGGAGGAAAATTTGACTTTAAATTGCCTAAAAGATTTAATGGAGAATAATAAATATGAATTCTAAAAATTATCTATTTGATTTAAACCCTCATCTTCTCAAAGATTTTTCATTAGAAAATATAAAGGATCCTGATAAATGTAGTAAGGCGTTGTACGATGATTTATGTGAGATGTTTTTTGATGATGATTCAAAAGAAAAACTTAAAATAAGAACTGTATGTAATAAATGCCAAAACTTTGGAAATGAAGATTTTTATACTTTATTTATTGATAAGGATAAGTATTTATTATCAAGTGATTATATAGGAGCTTCTATTTATTGGGCACAAAAGGCAGGATTAAACGACCAAAAAATTATTGAAGAACATTTGGAATTTTCAGGAAGAATAGGTGGATACATTCTTTTCCCTAGAGGTGGAAATTTAGTAACCGTTAATCAGGCTAGAGGTGGATATAAAGGATATTATGACCGTTTTGATTTAACACTATATGCTATAAAAGAATGGTTTGTGGGAAATAATAATTCAAAAATAGATTATGCTATAGAGAATTACCATGAATGGTTTGAACTATTTTTTGATGATGATAATTGTAAAAATGGATTTGAGAACTTTGTCGAGTTTTTCAAGTTAGAAGGATTTATATATGAGCAAAATAAAATTATAGATTTAATTAAATCAGATTTAGAGAACAATCAGGTTGTTTTTTTAGATAAAGAAGATATTTTGATTGCTAGCACAGAAGACGAATATATAAGATATATGAAAAATCTTAATATCATTATTCTAGAAAGAACTAAAAAAATATTATTATAAAGATTTCAGCACCAGTTAAATAAAATATGCGTTTTCTTTAAAAATAAAAATAATAAAAGAGGTTACCAAAAGGGATAAATTTTCACTATTATAGTGTAGGGGGAATTTATCCTTTTGCTTTTGAGTAGAAGAGAAATCTATTCCGTTATTAAGTAAAGAATCCTACATAGCAGAAAGCTAACCATCATCATCTAGTTCAAGCTCTACGAAAGCAACTGTTAAATCTATTGGTAATATCGTATCACTTGAAAACCTCATCAAAATAGTCTATACTTTTTGTTAGCTTATAAACTAACAAAAGAGGTAGCACATGGGATATTTTGATTATTCAAGAGAGCCAAGAAGCGATATCGCTTTTATCGATATGAAGTCTTTTTATGCTAGCGTCGAATGTGTTGAGAGAGGACTACATCCTTTAAAGACTTCTTTATGTGTTATGAGTAGAGCTGATAACTCTGCAGGTCTTATCCTAGCTTCTTCACCGATATTTAAGAAAGTGTTTGGGAAATCAAACGTAGGAAGAGCATACGACCTCCCTTTTGATGTTCAAACAAGAAAGTTCTCGTACTACAATGCCAAGAGACAAGGACTGAGAACAGATCCAGAATACGTGCGATTCATTGAAGATTGGGCAAAAGTAACTTTCATCGTTCCTCCCAGAATGGATGAGTATATCGCAGTTAATATGGAAATCCAAGGCATTTTTCAAAACTACGGTAGCCCTAACGATATTTATCCTTATTCTATAGACGAGGGTTTTATCGACCTGTCTAGTTCTCTTAATTACTTCATTCCAGATAAGCAGTTGTCACGAAAGCAAAAACTTGACCTTATTTCTGCAAGTATCCAAAGGGACATCTGGAGACAAACTGGCATCTATTCAACCGTTGGTATGTCCAATGCTAACCCATTACTTGCTAAACTAGCCCTTGATAATGAAGCAAAGAAAACTCCAACCATGAGAGCTAACTGGTCCTATGAGGATGTGGAGAATAAGGTATGGTCTATTCCTAAGATGACAGATTTCTGGGGTATCGGTAAAAGAATGGAGAAACGCTTCAACACGTTAGGTATCCATTCAATCAAAGACTTGGCAAATGCAAACCCGGATATCTTGAAGAAAGAACTAGGAGTAGCTGGCCTTCGTTTATGGTTTCATGCTAATGGTATTGATGAAAGTAACGTTCATCAGCCCTACAAACCCAAATCAAAAGGTCTAGGCAACTCCCAGGTTCTCCCTAGAGACTATTTTAGACAACGTGATATTGAGATTGTCCTTAGAGAGATGGCCGAGCAAGTTGCTATCCGACTGAGAAAGATAGGAAAAAAAGCGACTGTTGTTTCTATACACCTTGGCTACTCTAAGCATGAAAACAAGCGTTCTATCAATACTCAAATGAAAATAGAACCAACGAATAACACTGACCTGCTGACAAACTATGTGTTGAAATTATTCCATAATAAATACACTTCAGGAGCAATCCGAAGTGTAGCGGTTAATTATTCTGGATTTGTAGATAAATCTTTTGGATTAATCTCACTATTCGATGATGTCGAACAAATTGAAAAAGAAGAAAGGCTCCAGACAGCAATAGATTCTATCAGAGACCAATTTGGATTTACCTCTCTACTAAAAGCTAATGCACTTGATGGTGCATCGAGAAGTATTGCCAGAAGTAGACTCATCGGAGGACATTCTGCTGGAGGATTGGATGGTTTAAAATGATTGATCGTTCCTATCTACCATTTCAAGCAGCAAGAGAATACCAAGATCCTGGGATGCAAAAGTGGATGGGATTCTTTCTGTCCGAGCATACCTCATCATTACATGCTGCTAAAAGTCGTGTTGACTTCTCAACAGACTTAAGTAAGCCTCAGAAACTCTTATTACTTTCTCAACTCTATACCAACCAACTTAAAGGTCAGTTCACCATCAAACATCGTGATAGAAAAATTACTTTATTCGGCGAAGTGAGAGAACTGTCTCGTAAAGAAATATCAATAAAGACTAGTGAAGGATATAGATTAGTTCAACTCGACAATATCCTTCAAATTCAGCTTTTGGAAAATCATATACACTAAAAAAAGCAACAGCCTATATCATGTGGTTGTTGCTTTTTAACTAGATTAACTAAAATCAACTGTAATGATTGAACCATCTTCATCAATGATAGCAGTGACAATTTCATCATCTTTATCTGCTTCATTCAATAGATTTTCAGCATAATCCTTTGCACTTGTTTCCTTAATAGTTTCTATTTTGGTTTTTTCTTCTGCCTTTAGTTCCTTATGTGTTTTATATTTATTCCAACCCCACTTACCTAAACCTACAATCACACCTCCAATAGCTGCACCAGCACTAAGCATTGCTACTTTATTTAACATATCATCTTGTTGGACATTATTGGTATCATCAACTTGGCTACTATTCTCAATTTGGGATAAAACAGCTAGAGCACCATCCTCATAACCTACTTCGTATCCCTCTTTATAACCCTCTTCATTACCTTGAATACAGCCAGCATTAAAACCATCTTCAAAGCCATCCGAATGAATATCTTCAATAAGTTGCTCTGGCCCACCATGCTCAAAAGCAAGTTCAGTTAATTTTGCGTATTCCCATTTTTGATCAGTATTATCGAGCTCGTTAAAAATTGCGGTCATTGTTATTTTCTCCTTCATCTTTATTAATTATAGTATAAAGGAAATTATTTATATTGTCGTTCACAGTTTGTGAACTTTTTTCATAATTGCAATAAATTTATTGGCGTACTTGTTGTTTATTTCAGCTAAATCATTAATTAAGGTCATCCCAATCAGTCTATTCGTAGCTCGATTTTCACTGTTATTTGGAATATTACATACATACCTTAATGCAAAATAATAATAAGCAACATCACTATACTGAGTCTTTTTTAGTTTTTCAATAATAAATAGCAAGTCTTCATCAAACTCTTTTAGAGATTCTGAATCTACATTTTCATTACCAAACTCATTACTCTCTAAGTAAAATAAATTTGATAATACTTTCTTTACATCCTTTTTGTTTCTTTTCTTTGTTCTTAAATATGATTTAAGTTGTTCTAAATCCAGTGTATCATCACTTATATTTAAAAAACATAGGCCAATAAGAAAATAAAAGCTCAAAAAATTTAACAAAAAAATTGGCTTATCGTAATTTCCAATCGATTCTTCATAGACATCTATTATAAATCCTATATCAACCGTTTCTTTCTCTTCTATTGAACCATACAGTAATTTTAAATGTTCTTCAAATGCTTTTTTATATTCTTTACTGGTCAAACTGTCTTTAAGTTTAAAAGGAATAAATATTCTATTTAACAGATGACAGCTATCTTCATCTAGACCTTTTATATAATCAAACAAAGATGGAGTAACAGTTAAATCTTCATTCAATAGTTGACTTAATGTTACTTGATAGTGTTTTGATATTTTGTTCAAAACATCTTCATCAGGAAATCGTAACCCGTTTTCATAATTAGAGATAGCACTCTTACTCGTAAAAAGAAAGTCTGCTAAATCTTCCTGAGTCTCTCCAAAAATCTTTCTTAAATGCTTTAAATTACTTGCAAAATAATCCATAACCTAAATCTCCACTAATTAATAACCTTAATACGATACACAGATATATATTGTACTATGTATCGTGTATAGCAAAATTGAAGTGCCAATCAATTATAAATCACTTAGTGCTTCCTTAGTCGTCTCTGCAGCTACGTGAGCATAAACTTCTACCATTGCAGTTCCCTTGTGTCCTAATTGTTGGGAGACTAGGAGACTATCTTTTGTTTGCTCATAAAGACGTGTCGCAAGTGTGTGTCGCAGTTTGTGAGGAGTAGTGGGTTTTCCATAGGCGGTAGATAACTTCTTCACCAAAAGCTCGACAGAACGTGTTCCAAGCCTTGCAGGCACCTTATTTTGAGTCGTTAAGAAGAATGCTTTATCAGAATCACTTGCTGCATAGCGTTCCTTCCTAATTTCTAAATATCGCTCGATATAAGGTACACCAAATGGAGCTATATTTACAACGTCCTTTTTCCCACCTTTTCGAATAACTGTAATCGTCCTTGTGGCTAGATTGACATCTTGCATATCCAGGTTCACTAGTTCAGATAAACGGACTCCAGTTGAGAGTAGAAGTGCTATAACAGCAAGATCACGCTCTTTATTTTTGACAAAGGATACCTGGGCACGTTTTGAGATTTTCTTTTCATGCTCATTATCGATATAGTCCAAGAAAGACTGTGTATCATTTAAAAAGAGTTTTTCTTTCATGTTATCAGCACGACTTGCCAAGGTATCTTTAGGTTTCTTGATTTTGACCTTAACCATGACATTTCGGTAAAAATAAGGCTCACCCTCGTCAT
The DNA here is from genome assembly GCF_001837325.1 of Streptococcus sp. HMSC065H07. NCBI lineage: Bacteria > Bacillati > Bacillota > Bacilli > Lactobacillales > Streptococcaceae > Streptococcus > Streptococcus sp. HMSC065H07. The sequence continues at coordinate 19,735 of NZ_KV832031.1, read as the reverse complement.
CCTCAGTCTCTTGAGTAAGATACTTAAACAAACTTGAGAGAGCATCCTTAGTCCGAACAATGCTGACTTCAGAGATTGAACGACGCTCAGTATTTTCACGAAGATAGACAAAATAGGCTTCGATAACAGACTTTGGTAAATGGGCCAGCTCATCAATATGAACATCGGCAATCGTATCATAATCTGCATATCGTACAGTTTCACCCAATTTCTCATGATCACTAATCAACCATTCAAAAAATCGTCTATATTCCTTTAAGTACTCATACAGTGTCTTATAGCTATATGGAATAACGAGCTTTGCTTGATAATATTCCTTAACATACCAAGGCATAATCTCAAGCAACTCGTTTATATTTTTCATTAGTGTTTCTTGTTTCATATTAACCTCAAATCTAACAATTTTCTTGTTAGTAGTAGTTTATCATAACTAATATGTGTATTCAACAAATACTTGTTTTCCGAACAAATGCACCAATGTTAAATGACAGCTATCTAAATATAGACTTTATTTACATATATTCTATTTAGTAAAGATTCTTTAATTATTTTTTGAATAACCAAGAAACTTCAATTTGTTCTACCAAACTAATATGATAAAAGAAAAAAGACTATCCGATAGGTAGTCTTTTTTCAATTACTAATCAATTGTAATATTATTATCTTTCAAATAGCTTTCACAATTTTTAAATTGCGTAATATAGTAACTGTTATTATCATCTTCATATGTCAGGCAATCTACCCTATCTAGAACCTCCAATTGAGGACTTCTGGACAAATCTTTATAAATAACCATAATCATCTTATAACTTCCATCTACTCCTTGGAGTAAATAAAAAATGAAAGCCGAATCTCCATTAGGTCCGTTTGCTCTAATTTGACTAGGAACCAAGTATACTTCATTTTGAAGATTTGATGGTAATAAACCATTTGTCTCATTTTTTAAACTAATATGAGTAGCTTCAAATGTTTTAAAGTAGGGATATTGTGGATGAACTTTATCATTCTCATCATATACATAAGGTGTAAGTATATAAGTGCGCTGAATAGTACCTGATGTAACATATACTCTCAATTTCGGAATATCTATCTTTTTAACTCCACCATTCAATTCTACCGTTGCAGATTGTACTCCTTCTTGTTTCCAATTCAAGGACATGTGTGCTCTATGATCACCTTTTTTTACTATCGAAAACTGTAACAAACCAGTTGTCAAACTTAACAATAACGCTAGAAGCGGGATAATCTGTGTAAATTTTTTCTTTGAAGTTTCAAGAACGATTAGGGGTTCTCTTTTATGACCATTTAACCTTCTATAATTTGAATTAAGTAATACAATATGTTGGTTCCTTAAATGACTATTAGACCGTCTCATACTCTCTCTTTCCCATTATTCTTGTTTATCATCTAAAAACAAATATATCAAAATAGTGTGTCCAAATCAAGATGGATTAAACCATTGAAGTCCACTTATAATTTTAAACATCCCTCCTCATATACTTTAGATGGTCAATTAATATCATCTCATTTTTCATACTAGACAATATCCACTAAAAAAGTCAAACAACTATTCTTCCTAGTTAGACTCTATAATTCATTAAATTCATATTTTTTCGGGATTAATTGGGATCTGTTTACTATCCAGAATTACTGAATATTTGCCGTAAAAATTTCTTAGTTTGATTGGGAGTTTATATCTATAACGATTAAGGTATACATCTGTAAATTCTACCAATAAGTAGTCTCCATTGTCATAATCTCTAGAACCATTAGACTTGTTTGAATAGTTTCTTTTATAATCAAAATACCAAAAAGCAATTTTTAAACTGGTATCTGTTTCTTTTGGAACAGCAAACATTCCTAGTTTAGTTGACTCATCTTTATTCATTAAATCTTCAGGTTTCTCTGTAGTGTCTTTGTCATATTCATACACTACTTGTACTCTCGAACTTATACCATTCTTTGAGTGCAGACTCATAGAGGATAATATTGCAGTTTGTAAACCTATATTCTCTATCTTTAAATGAAAAGAAAATGTCTTAAAAAGAATCTCTGATAGCTTACTTGAAATTTTATTTTGCTTCTTTAAAATTTCTTCAATTTTATTTTCTACCTTTTCAAGATTCTTACTTAAGCAAGCGTCTTTATAACTCTTACTTATGCTTTCTAACTTATTGTTTTTATTTTTTGCAACAAGAATTTCGCTCCTTTGATTAGATAATCCAGTAAAACTAATAGATAAAAATTCTTCTTCTTTTTTTAAATCATCATATTCTAAATTAAGTTCTAAACCTCTATATGTATGAAGATCATATGGTTCTGTGTTATCAGATTCCTCTTCATCAGTAAGCATACTAAGAGAAAACTTTAAGAGAGGTAAACTAGTCTCTTTTCTTTCTTCTGCTGAAATCAATCTTTCATAGTTAAATGTCCAGTAGATACCTAAAACAGTAACTCCACCTCCAATAAGTGCTCCATAGTATCCTAAAATATCTGAATTTTCCAATGCTCTTTTCTCTTTAAAAAGTCCAAAGAAATACAAAATTAATGGAGTAATTAATGCGAATAAGAAAATTACTACTAACACATGAACTAAGTATTTCTTCAATATCGACTGAATCTCAAGTTTCTTAGAAAAACAATATTCATATAATATCGCAAATAAAAATAATACTAATAATACTAAAAACAAAACACCAAAAACTATCCAAATCATTTAAAAAACCTATATCTTTTCTTCTACTCAAAAAAGCTGATTTCTCAGCTTTTTAATCAATCATGGAGCTTAGTTACTTTTGAATTGCATCGCTTCACCGCTCTGCACAAATGCCCGTTGAGCATCTGTTAATTCCTCAAGTTCATCACAACCAATAAGTCCAAAGACTTCCATACCATCTGTAGTACTTACGATGTATGCTTCAAGTTCCCTAGCTTTGTCAACGTCTGACACTAAGTAAATGTTTTTTTTAGTCATTACTTCATCAGTCATTTTTCTCTCCTTCAACCCTTTATTAGTGTTTAATCTTCCCCCAATTTATCATGTTGGGCCCTGAAGGCGTATAATGGATCAAAATCTGAATCAAGTTTATTGTTGTCGTCAGCTTGTTCAGCCATCTTAGCATTTAAACTATTTTCCATCCTCCCAATACAATCCATTACCTTCCTTATCATTGTAAGGGTTTCAGAAGTAATTTTCAAGACCTCGCTTGAATTTTCATTGTCTTTAATTGTATCTGAGCTTTTCATTTTCTGCTTTAAACGTTCTTCAATTTCGTCTAAACGTAGCTCTTTCATGCTTTGTTGAGGTTCTGCAGTGGCTGATACTGGCTCTAAAGGTTTTATGCTTTCAACCGTCAAATCTTCAATTTTTGTGACGTTCATAATGACCTTAGCGCGTGCTTCTTCTTTTCCATTATGACCTGATATATAGATATAGTTGTTGCTACCAAAAAATGATTGTTGGGTAATATCATTCTTAGCTAAACTTTCAAATAGTGAATCATGACCTTCTACTAAACTGTTAGCAAAATAAATATTTCTCGTGTCTCGAAAAAGTTGGGTATTGAAAATAAATGGTCTGTTCTTAGGGAAATTATTGACGTGAGCAGAATGGAAAAAATGCTCGGTTGATAGGTAATGTACGTAAGGGACTTTGCTGAGTAGCTGAGACAAAGTGTTCGTATCCATTTGAGCCTGCTCATCAAAGAGGAAGATATCTGTAATATGGCTTGTTGGAGACGTTACTAACTCAATATCCTTTTTTAAATAGCCAGCTAGTAGAACTGCTTGTTTTTTCTCATCCTCCAGGTCTGCATGTTTGTGGGTAATCGTAATCTTAGCTTTATCTTCTAAATACGATAGAGCATTCCAAGAAATATGTGACTTAAATCCCATAATAGCTACTCTATGGTCTTTAGATTTTGCAAAGTTAGTCAGCTTATGAAAAAAGGGAGAAGCTTCAAAAGGAGATAGGACGTAGGGATCAATATAGATATTAAGCATCAGTATCACCTTCTTCTTGTTCTAGCTCTTCTAGTTCGGCGTCTTTGATTAGTGGACGCTCGTTAAACGCTTCATTCATTCTAAAAGGCATGTATTTGGCCACACGACCACCATCAGTTGCATTTTGACTTCTGATAACAACAAGAGACTTATCAATCCCTTCTTCTGCAGCAAGCTCTAGATTGAGGAAAATAATGTTATTGAGGTTCTTATAGCCACCATTTTCGATAAGCATATACTTATCTTCAATTTCTTGAATGTCGTCAAAATTATCAACGATAATCAGTAGATAACGTTTGTTGCCTTCTTCATCTAAACCATCCTCGAAACGTCCAAAGTGTTTAAAGACATTAAGCAATTTATCAAGATCGCTGGTATCACCAACGTTAGTGATATAAGGATACACATCAAAAAGATTCTTTGTACCGTCATCTTCCTTTTTATTGAGAGCTAACTGACCGATAAAGAGATATCTAGGAACATGGACTGTATACGTACGCTCTTTCTTCTTCGCCTTTTTGGCTTGCAATTCTGATTTTCGTTTCTCCATACCAGAAAGAGGACTTGCACTCTCACTCTTTTCTTGTGTCTTTGTCACTGTATACGTGAATTTCTCCAGTTTTGACGTAGGAACAAAATAGGCATAGTTTTGATTAAATTTGAAGTTCTGATAGGCATCTACGACCTTCCAGTATCGAATAGGAGAGTAGTTATCTTCTTCCCGAAGGATATCTTTCCATTTATAAGTGAAGTTTCTGCTGATCTTATTTCCTAGTAAGAGCAACATTGTTCCATGACTGTAAATAGAATAACTTGTCGCAAGAGCCCCTGGAGTATCTTCACGTTCGAACTCCCACTCTTGAACCAAGTAAAACTCTCTGAGTCGTTTTAGATGTGGTTTGATTTTAGGAATCGGTAAACCAAACTCCCTTGAAATTTGAAGGAGTTGAACATTTCGGAAAGTAGCTATAAATAGTAGGATATCCATATCTAACTGGTTTAATTGCTTACTAATTAACTCATAGTCCGTTTCTTGACTATAGTTGATTTGGATGATGTAATCTTCTTGAAGTTGCAAATGGAAAGGAAAGTCATTGTTTGGGTAAAATTGTTTCAGTAATGGTGTCGAGGCATACTTCTTATAATAGTCGTCCGAAAATCGAGAGACAGTATTCAATGTTGCTTTTCCATCGATTGTTCTTACCCCAAAACGGCGTAGTCTTTCATTGAATTTCTTAACAAAGTCTTGATAGGCTTCCAGTGCTTCTGCAGAAGGCTTTTCTCCTGTTTCAGATAATCGGACCGTTCCATCAGGCATGAGAGTGACTTCTTCCCCATTAAATTTTTTCTTTGGATAAAGTGGGAAATTGATTTTCTTAGCAATATTTTGTAACCATTTTTTATTACCTGGTGTTCTTGTCATTTGTCTAGTCCTTCTCTTCAATTTTTTGGAACCATTATACTAAACCTCATATACCTTTTTTAACCCAGTGACACCCACACACAAATTAGAACTCAAAACCAAGAGCCATATTGATATACTTCTCTAATAATGTATACTTGATAAATTGCAAGAATAAGTGCAATTTATCTTTGTCAAAAGTTTATTTGCTTCTTCTCGTATTTGGTTCTCGGTTTGTTTTGAAATAGATTGTGAACCAATCTTATAGCCAATCATAACAATAAAACTTATTACGATTAAACCTCTACTCCAACCAGAAATCGAACCTTCACTTTGTTAAACATTACTTACTTCTTTATTAGTGAAAGCCACATCATATCAAGATTAGTTTGGAGATTTTATCACTGGAAAAATATGATTAACTACAAATTATGGTATACTAATGATAATAAATTGTTATCGGTAGGAGAATACTATGGAAAAGACACCAATAATTACGTTAAATAGTGAAGAAAAAGATTTTTTGTTCACTATTGATTCTAGGATTAAATCAATACTGCTTGAACTACCAGTACAATATCATGAGATACTTCAAGTGGTGAATGGGAGTCGTTTCAGACCGTTGTTAACATATTATGGTTATAAGTTGTTTTCTGAGAATCTAAATGAAAAAGTTTACAAATCTGCAATAGCTATTGAGTTAATTCATAAATCCTCTATTATTATTGATGATATTATAGATCAAGACGATAAAAGACATAGCATATACACAGTACATAAGCAATATTCTATTGATGAAGCCTTAGTAATCACAGTTTTTTTATTAGGAAAGTGTATTGAATTATTATCTGAAATTGATGATTCTACGATTAGGATATTTAGCCAAATAATTATTAGAATGTGTCAGGGAACAATACAAGAATTAAATATTGATATTAATGTAAGTATTGATAAAATAAAAGAAATTTTAGATAACCAAACTTCACAAGTTATTCAAAATTGTTTAGTGATTGGCATGAAATCATATGATCCTGAATTAGACAATCAACATTTAGCAATTATTGGTTATAAATTAGGCTACTTATTTCAATTACTAAATGATTGCGAAGCATACTTTAATCCTGAGTTCACTGTAAAATACAAAGGGAATCATAATTTTGATATTAATAAAAGTAGGAAAAATTTATGTTACGTTTACCTTGAACAGTTTCTCTCTAATAAAGAAAAATTGAGACTTCAGAATAAAGATAAGGTGACTAATATAGAAATTTTATTGAATAAATATAGTGTGTTAAAACATATAAAAAATGAAGTTTCGTTAATTGAGTTTGATATTAAAAAACAATGTGAAGTTTTAGAAAAAAATCACTCTATGGAAAGGTTAAATTATTTTATTGATTATTCAATTAAATTAGCGAAGGTGAGAGCGGGGATTTATTAAAATAAAAGAGCAGAGATTGGAATTCTCTGCTCTTTTAACAACACTAATTTTGTGATAAAAATGGTTGAAGTAACCTATATAGATTTATCAAAATGGGGACGTAACCTATCGGATTGAGTGTTTTTCCATTGAATAACTGTGGAAAGTTTGGGGAATCTTTATAGAGTTTAAATAGTTCAATATAATCTTTATTAAGTTGTTTATTACTGTAATCAGTAATATCATATTCCTTTAGTTGCATTCTTTTTATTTTTTTTATTATCTCTTTAATATATTTCTTCCAAATATAGTCAAAAATTAAATAACCAAAGCCAATCAGTATAAAAATTATTCCCCAAGTAATTATAAATACTAGGTTATTAGGTGTATCTATTATTAATGTATTTCCGGTAAATTTAATAGCAGATAGTGGAGTGGTTAAATAGAATAGAGCAGTATAAGCAATACCTAAAATTCCAAAATAATTACTAAATGAACTCATACTATCGGTAAATTTAACTATCCAATCACATTCAGATGGATTATGCAGGGAAATTGGTACTAATGAAATAAACTCTAATTTTGAAATTTTCCTTAATGTGAGAATATAAAGTATATACTTTAAATACAGTTGTATTGCAATAAATACAGTTAGAATTAAAGTAATTGCACCATAGATTGTAATTAGCTCCTGCAAGATAAGAACCTTTAATAATACTAGAGAAATGAAATAAATTAAACCAATTACAAAACAAATAGATATATTATACCATTTGTTTAGATAACTATTATTTTTACTGAATATTGGAAATAGTGGAAGATTATTGACTTTAGTACCTGAAATAGATGTTTTAAGGATTATTTCTTTTTTCATTAAATTTTGATATGTGATAATCTGGGCTAACAATAGAGAATTTACCCCAAAAACATATATATAATTGTATTTTAATGATGAATCAAAAATTGATACTATAATTCCAATAAAAACCCACCAAGTAAAAATAATTGTCCAAAAACATTTTTGAGATAAAATTTTATCAATTATTTTTATTTCCATAGTATTCTCCTACCGATAACAATTTATTATCACTATACGAAACACTCAAATAGGTTTATAATAGCATGATTATTGATAAAGGAGATTTTTATGGATTATAAACTTATTTCTACTTACTTAGATTATTGCAAAACTCATAAGCGTTTGAGTTCACACACGATTCGCGCTTATAAGAATGATCTTATGCAATTTTATAACTCAGACTATGATAATGTCGAATCCTATATAGAACAGTTGACACGATCTAACATAAAAACGAATACATTAAGAAGAAAAATTGCTTGTATGAAGGTGTTTTATAACTATCTAAAATACCAGAACATAATTGAAGAGAATCCCTTCAATCAATTGCGCTTTCAATTTAGAACTGAAAAAGTATTGCCTAAAACGATTCCGTATGACATTCTGAAAAACATTTTTATATATTTAGAACGGAAAGTAATTGTATCTAAAACTGACTATCAAAAACAACACGCTGAAAGAAATCTACTAATTATTTCACTTTTACTTTCAACAGGCATCAGAATTTCTGAACTTTGCCACATTCATCTCAAAGACATTAATCTGTCCAATAAGACACTCCATATTATAGGAAAGGGTAAGAAAGAACGTATCCTATTTTTAGGAGATCAAAAAACATTCAATTTATTAGAAACATATATAAATAAAACAAGAAATGAATCCAATGATTTCTTGTTCCCAGGGAAACATTCACTTAAACCATTGTCAGAGCAAAGTGTACGTTTAGTAATAAAGAGAATCGTTGAACGAAATAACTTTTCTAGAACTATTACACCGCATATGTTTAGACATAGCTTTGCGACAATGCTTCTAGATAGTGATGTAGATATTCGATATATTCAACAAATTCTTGGACATAGTTCTATATCAATCACACAAATCTATACTCACGTATCTCATTCAAAACAAAAAGAAATACTTAGTTCTTTTAATCCCGTATCAGTAATTCATTCTGAAATCGAGTAAGAGACATTTCCAAAGTCTACTGTTCACTTCATCTTAAATTAATTTTTGTAGTTCGACTTTAGTTAATAGATTTTATACTCAACAAAAGCAAAAAACATATAAAACTTCACTTTGAATCAGCATTTATACTATATTCCGTATTAAGGACTCCATAATTGTTTTTCTAAAATACATCTTTCAAATATCCTTAAATATAATAAAAAAAGATGGGCAAAATCTCAATTCCTGAAGAAAATGGAGTAAATCTTCCCACAAGAAAACGCATAATTTCAAGTTTTTCAACACCTGATACTATGCGTTTTTTGGTTCTAAAAAATTTTCGCCCACTTTAAACAACTAACAAAAGTTATAAGTAGACTATATTTTAAAATTTTTGTTCTAACAACCATTTCAATTAGTTAAATCTTTAAATCTTTCTTCTCCAGATTTAAGCATATCCTTTTCTACCTGACTCCACTCTCCAAACAATAATTCATGAAGAACAGCTGCTGCTGACATTTCATCATCTCTCGAATCGTAAACACAGGTCCTATCTCGTTGATAGATTTGGATTTGTTCAAAGATACCTAATTGCTCCAGCTGGTGGGTATTCTCAACTAGATTGTTCACTATCAGATCATGATGTTCTTTTGGAGTTGCGCGTGCTTGATTTGGATTGATAGCGTACAGTTCTTCGTATCGGATAAGGGTGCTCAGATAGGACAGCTTAGGCTTTGTCGCAATCAAGGCTAATTGTACTTCATATCCCTTACTTTTCAAGAGTTGTGCTGTTTCCTTTGGAACGTCAATCGTTCGTAAAGTTCCCTCTATCAAAAGATTGTATCCCAAATGACTCAATTCTGTTACTAAAGACTCTACCATTTTGCCTGCAAAATCTTTGGTGTATTCAACACTGTCTTTGCCATATTCTTGCTGCAGTTCTAAATAGTGTGGATGCTGAGAACGAAAACTATCGCCATCTATGATAACAATATTTCCTTGAAATTCTTTCTGTTTAATACGATGAATTGTAGTCTTACCGGCACCACTTTGCCCTCCAAGCAAAATCGCTATAGGTTGCTTACTGGACTTTTTTCCTCTTGTCAGAGAACGAAGATTCCTTGCTAAAGCATGTTTGAATTCGCTACCAGTATAATCTTGGATTTCCATTAGGCTACCATCCGTTTTTCAGATATCTCTAACATACGTTCAATTCCATCCAAATAGCCGCTATATCTCTCTATTTCATCAAAAGTTTCTACTAAATAGATATTCGTATGAATCAAGTCAGATAGATCATTACTCATTAAAATCCAAGGATTAGATTCATCATCAATGCTAATTCCCTGACTATCTTGATAACGATAGAGTCGAGATAGTAGATTAGCACCTCTTTCTTTCACAATTTCAATTTTTAAAGTCAATTCATAATCTTCAACAGGATTGAGCATTTTATCTTCTCCTACAATATCGACATAAGATACATTAAACTTCTGACAAATGATGTCTATTAGTTCTGTAGATACTGAACTAGTTCCATTTTCATAACGGCTCAAGCTATTTCGAGAAATTCCTATAATTCGGGCAAATTCGGGTTGTGTTAAGCCATATGTTTTACGTAAGGATTTTATGTTTTTTCCAATCATAGCAAACTCCTTTTATTTGATACCACCATTATAACATTTAGAAAAAGCAAATGCACCATTTTTGGTGCGTTATTGACTATTTTTCCTAAATCTCTCTAAATTCTTCTCTAATTGTTCCTTATGAAGTTGATTCTTAGCTTCCTTTAATGTGTCGTCCAAAGTTTCTTCTCTATAAGTTGATTCTCTTTTAAGTTGTTCGGTTTCTTGATTTGGAGTGAAAATGATATCTATCAGTAGGTCTATTTTTTCAAGATCTGGGACGGACATATCAGATAGTCGATGAATTAGCTTCTTAAATATGTCACCATTGTCTTGGTTTTTCTAAAAAAATGTTGTAAACATCTATAATCTCTCAAAAAAGCAGCCTATCAGGACTGCTTAGTATAATTCGGAAATCGCATCATAAATGGACTGCAATTTCTTAGATTCTCTTTTGCGGCCTTGACTTCTTTATCAATCATTAGGTCATTTGAGCCGGCCACTTGTTGGATAGTGTCTAAAGCTTGTTTGAGTTCTTCTTCATCCTGACCAAAGACACCAATCAAGAAGACTGTTTGAAACAGTTTATCTCCTGTCTCTGTCATGGTTTTTAATAGCTCCTCAGCTTCATCGATATTGCTTTCTAATACATGACCTACTTTTTCCAAATAGATACCTGTACGAGCTAGTTTTTGTTGTTCCCCAATCTTTTGGGATTCCATCAAGGTCTTCTTTGTTCGTAGTTTCTTCATGGCATCTGCTTTGGTCGAACTTTGTGCATGGAGACTCATAATCTTTTGATACAAATGATTCAATTCACTTGGATAGTGAAACTCTCCCGCAAACATTTTTCTGGTTAACTCAATCCAGCTGATATTTCTTTCAGTCAAAATAATGGACAAGTTCTCCCAAAATTGTTCAGCCATATTGCTTCTCCTTTAGCTAGATAAATAATGTGTTTGTGCCATGTAAATCAATTGTTTCGTATCTCTTGGCAATAGAGCTCTAGCCTCTTCCAAATTCAGATTTGGATAAACTCGCTTATTTGAAACCGCAAGAGGAAGTCTGATGGTTAGTTCAGGATTTTTTAAAATCATCTCAACGAAATCCGTTAATCTTAGATTGTCACGGTTCTTAAATCGTAATAAATTGGGAGATAAATACTCAAAACAATCTGAAGAATAGCTCATCATTTCAATTAATTTGTCCTTTGTCATTTCAGAAATAGAATGAGGAGTGACCTCTATGCCATACTTTTGAAAGAAATCCAAAAGAAGTTGATTTCTTTGGCTATTTTTACTTAGATAGAGATCAATCATGAGAGACCTCCAAAAGATTCGGTTCCCTTTGATATTCTGAGACGATTAAGGAAACTAATAAATTTGGAAGTTAATCGGTTTATTGTCTTCATCATAAGCTTTTACAGTTACTTGGGTTGTAAGTATTCCCTCTTTTCCCTCGGCTCGATAGCCTTGTCCATATAAAACAAAAACAAGATTTTGATGATCATCTACAAAGGCATCAGCTCCGTTCTTTATATCCTGACTTTCAAGGAATTCCATAATGTTTTGAAGATAAGATTCATAAAATAGTGGGTAGTTGTATTTTTTATGGTAATCATCTAAAAATGTCACTTCAAACTCACATGGATAATTGGGCATCAAAAATAATTGTTCATCCAGCTGTTATTTTATTATTTATCTTACCTATTATATAGAAGAAAAATAGTTTTATTTGTAGCTCACAAAATCAAGAAAAATTCCTTCTATTTTCTATTATGCTTTTTTTATTTTATTCTAGACTACTTTTTCTGACCAACTTAAAAAGTTAACGCGTCACTCTCATTCTCGCTTTAAACTTTTCAAAATTGAAAGAAATATGTGTAAAAAACAACATAATATCATAAACGAAAGGAAAATATTCTTTTATGATAAAAAAACATAGCGAAAAAGATCTCATTAATAATGAGCAACATATCTATGATTGTTTTTCCAAAACGACCGCTTTCTTAGGATTAGATAGAGTTGAAGTTAGCATAAAAGGAAAAATAAAGTTCGACGGAACCAAGTTACAAATTTTCTCAAATAATGATAAAAAACTCACTGTTATAAAATATATTGATTCACGATATGAATATATGTGATAATTACAGCACATATTGAAAATGAACAAAATAGTTTTGGAGGTATTGATCAATTTATCATAATTGATTCAATTTCTGAATCGCAAAGTGAACTATCTGAGCACTTTTTTGATAATCAAAAGAAATTAGGATTCTCACATCCCAAATCATATGCAAAATGTTATGTATACGGAAAAGTCATTCATATATTCGAAAAAATAATTCTAATTGGATTGAACTTATTGTTAAGGACAATTTTGACTTCACAGTCAAACTCCAATATAGTAAAAAAATGCGAGTATCAGATATAAATTATGATGTAGGTGACAATCTATTCATATATGCTTTAATTATTTCAAGCGAAAAAACAATAAATCAAAAAAAAACGTTCATATTTCAATCTCATAGTAGATGACATGATAAACAAAACCAGTCTAAAATAGAAAAACCAAAAAAACTGCCAAATTTATTTTTGGCAGTTTTTTTGGTAGGGAACCTATTAATTCAAACAGTTTCTCATAATCGCTTATCGCAATAAAAAACCGATATAGTAGGATTCCGCAATTAAATAGCTATATGACTATTATTTAAGACTAATTATATCTCCCGCATTTACTAATAACAGTAAAGTGCTTCTTCAGAAAAACTTATATTAAATTCGTATTAAGCATATAGTAAACATACTAAGATTAGTAGTGAAGAAATCTCCGACAAGAGAGAGTACTCACTACTTTTTCTTTGTATTGAAGTAGTGGTGTCTTGTTAAGTCGTGACTTCTTTTGGCGCTAGACGTTGCTTGATAAACTGGCAAGACACCTTGTTTTAGGTGGAGTTTGATCAAAGTATGTGGGACGCTAAACGTCGCGTATTGAGAATAAAATCACTAAAACATGGAATTATTCAAGACAAAAGAGATAATGTCATGCGTGCAGTATTTGGAATTGATGTA
>NZ_KV832031.1:0-6092 GCF_001837325.1 Streptococcus sp. HMSC065H07 | reverse complement strand
TGATGCCATTGGATTCAATCGCCTGTTGGGCGACTTGAAAACTGTTCATAACCCCAAGATTATATTTGAGGCTATAGGCGTCTATTCTCGACGTCTTCAAGCCTTTCTTGAAGAATATGGTTACACTTACACACGGCTAAATCTCAGCTTGTATACAATCGTAAACCAACTTACGTGCAGGAAGAAGTTTATCAATACCTGCATGATTTAAGCCGTTTCTATCAAAATATGACAGAAGACCTTGTTCGAGCTAAAAAGCGTCTGCACAAGGTCCTACAAGTCACCTTTTCCTCAATTGGAAAATTTCTTATCCACACCAACTGGAGAGCAATATTGGAACTTACTGATGGCTTTTCCATGCAAAGAGTTTGTATAAAGCCTTTCTCAAAGTGACTTGTGTGAAATTATCCGCCAATCTACCTCCAAACGTATCTCTGAAAAGCGTATTGCTTACCTGACTGATGAACTTATAAAACTCTCTAAACTATCTTTTTGTGCAATCAAGAAAACTTCTCAAATGCTTGAAGAGGTTCGTCTTTCTGAACGCAGACAGGTTGTCTTAAACGACTTGGTAGCTCTAGCTCAGCCTTTACCAGAGTATGACATCTTACGGTCAATCCCTGGCATCGCAGAAACCACGGCGACGTCTATCATTGGCGAATTGGGAGATATTCGTCGCTTTCAGTCTACCAATTCCTGCCATAATGCTGACTTTTATGAGAAACGAAAAAGACAATACCTTCAACAAATCCTCATGCAGTTCCTTCAATACATCGTCTCATTCAGACAATGTTTTACCTCAAGTACTAACCTTTATCATCCCTGCTAAAAAAACTGTCAAGTTTGACTATCCATTTAATTGTATCTCCTTATAAATAAGGTCTCGTTTTTTGAGTGATTAATTCCCAAGTTACTATGAAGAATATAGCATTAGCTTTATACACCCCTTCACATAATATTTTGTGTATAAAAAGTATTGATTTGTCTTTGGCCTTAAAAGTACTTAAAATTATATCCTTTCCCCTTTATTCATTCTAAATACTATTTAAATACAACACTTTCTGAGTTGTATAATAGTTTACCACTAGAGAAACGAAGTTGAGAACTCCTTAAAAATCTTTTTTCAATCACTTCATCTACTGCAACATCGTCAAAATGGATAACTTCTCCGACTTTTTTCAAACATCCAGCTTCACTTGAATCAAGCAAGCTGAAAATTTTCGCTAGATCTGGAACTACTCCGACACCGGCGTATTTAAACAATTCGGCTAGAGGAATGTAATTGGTTAGTGTCTTCAATGGTAAATTCTGAACGTATTCCCTACAACCTTTCATGAAGGCTAATTTTTTTACCTCATTTTGTTGACGACTATTTGTCAAACTAGAAATCCTTACTTGGACCTCTTTTGAAGCTAGGTTATTTTGTCCCGCAAGCAACATATCAAATAACATATATTGATAGTACGTTGATATTACATCTTTAGCTATGGATTTAGCTTCAGTCTCTGGTTTTCCCTCTTCGATTAGCTTTCTCCAGAGTTTATCAGAAATATCTCTAGTTGCTTGATAAAACCATGGTGATCCAAACTTCTTATATCGAGTAATTGCAAATGGTCCTTCTGAATCAATCATATACTCAATAATGGTTCGGCATAGGTCATCATTAAATTCATAAATAAATGATTCTAACTTTTCTTCTAGGTCTTCTAAAGTAATTATCTTTGGATTATTGGCTGCTGTTGTCATTGTCCTACTCTTATTGTCAATCAAAAAAATTGGTATTTACTTCGTTACACTTGATTCGTAATTAATATTATCTTGTTCCTAAAATATCGTCAGTAGATACACCAAAATACTCGGCTATAGCTATAACGTTTTCCATACGTATATTAGCTCCATTCTCCCACTTGTCAATAGTCCCTGCATCGACATCTAGGTCATGAGCTAATGTTTTCTTTGACAATTTCCGTCGTTGTCTCAAGTCCGAAATAATATTTCCCATGTATATATAACCTGCCTAATCAATATAGTCCTGAAATGATTTTACTATTTTTATGGCAAACAATCAAGAAAATTTCATAATAAAATTACACCTAACTCATATTTTTTTAATTAAAAAGCTATGATTTTCTACTAAAACATGGATTTGTTTTAATTATAACTTAGCGTTAAATTAGTAATTATTTCATTTTCATTCAGTTTGCCACCGTCTTATATAGCTATTTTATACAGTCTATAAAGTCTTTTGAATACTGTTATTTCTACATTTGTTTATTGTTTCTAAAACTGCTATAATAATTTTGATTATAAAAAATTATAATTTTTTTAGGAAGATGTTATAGGGATAATACATGAAAGAGTGTAAGGATAGTAATAATTTAATGGGGGAAATGTTTACTGACCGATTAATTAAACTCCGACAAGCTAGAGGTTGGACTAAAAAGGAATTTAGTGCCAAAATAGGGAAAACACAACAAACTGTTGGAAAGTGGGAAAATGGAAGTAATGCCCCTACATTTAAAGATCTTGTGAAGTTAGTTGGATTATTTGGGGTGACGTCAGACTACTTACTAGGATTATCGGACTCACCAAGCAAGTATGCTTACCCACCAATTAACGACAATAAGCAAGAGCAAGTAGAGGAAATGTTTAAGGAGCTTGATGAAGGAAACCAAGACGCGACTGTTGATTTCATAGAAAATCGATTAGATAATCAGCACATCTCTAAAGAAATCAAAGAAAACGACATTAAAAAACAAATAGGCATTAACGAGGAACGACCAACAAAAAGGGTCAGTATTTATGCTAGAGTCGATGCACAAGGCTTTGAATTATCGGAAGTCCCAGTTGACTGTCTTGACTACCCTGTGCCTATTCCAGTACATGATATAGCACTTAAGGTTGTCGGTAATTCCATGGAACCTATTTTTTTCGATGATGAAGTGATATTTGTTATGAAGAACTCTATCCTCCGAACAGGTGATATCGCTATTGTACGGTTAGATAGTCGGTACTACGTAATGAAGGTATGTAAAAATAGTGAAAATGGTGACATTGTTCTTAACTCGCTAAATACTGATGAGACAGCTATCACTCTTATCAAGAAGAAAAGCTGCACTATCTTTGGTAAAGTTGTCCTAATGTAAGTTTGGTCTTTAAATAGTAAAGAAGTATAAGTAAAACTTTATGATCCATATAATAGCGAATACAAGAGAAAACGGCAACCCCTATGGAGTTGCCGTTTTCTGCAGTACATAACTTACAGAAATAAAAGAAAGTAACTTCATTATACTTTCTTTCTGCTAAAATCTCAATAGTTGCAAAATATATCTTAACTAAACCTTCAACTATTTTTTTAACAATATGAATCTCAAAATAATAAGGAGAAACGTAAATTGACTTAGATCAGTGATTTTGATAAAATTGTGTTAGTAAAAAGAAGTTGAGGAGTCACTCAACTTCCATGTAGAGCCGTTTAAAAGACGGTGGCTAGTTTAAACGAAAATAATCCATCCGTCTTACTTCGCCAAAAGTGGGGACGGATTATTTTTTGTCATCGTCTTTAAAGAGTTTGTAGCATAAACCTTTTAGAGCGATGGTAAAACTACCAAAGCCTAGAATGGTTTACACAACCTCAAACGCTGCCAAAACTACTTTCCTTTCTACCGGATTTTGAATGCTTGCCCATAGCAATCACTTGTAGTATTGACTTCCTTTATTTGAGTGTAAAATGAGCTCTTCTTTGTTTGAAGATTATAATTTCAAGCAAAGTCAACGAATCCATAAAGGGGTTGGCCTATTTTCTGACACACTTGAAAGCTTGTTTGATTAACACTCCGTAACTCTACTTGAGTTTTTACACAAAATTATTGACAGTATCTTGCAGAGTTATAGTAAACGTGAATTAAATATATTTATCAAACTTTAGGATAATTAAGGATGCATTATATCAGTCTGTCCCAAAATCAACATTTGACAAAATAGTGGGAACCAACACTATTCAAAAATTTGAACAGTTAGAGAAAATTTTATAAAATCAAAGCCTTGATTTGCTTTTATGTTTTTGTTATGATTTACACTATCGAATAGGGGTGTAGTACTGCGGTCTATGCTCAAAAGGGGGGATGCTTCCACCCTTTTATTTGGCTCTTTTTACCATATACCAAGCTTATCAAGTCTTTAAGAATAAATGAGACAAGACAGTGCTATTCTGAGGTTACAGCTTTATTTTCAAAACTTATTGAGCCATAAAAGAGTATACGAAAATAACACCTCATCTGGTATGTTTTAAACTAAAATATATCAAAGCCATATAATAGAATCCATCAATAAATGCCTGACCCCTTCCATTGCGAATAAGAGATGTTTTTCATAATGTTTTTAGTGAACATACCACGAGTATCAATAACCATAAAAGATTTTTTATAGTCATTATAAAACATAAAAACAGACTCTATTTAGGGGAACATAAATCCTCGAAAAATATTGCAAATTTTTAATCATCTTGATATAATCACAATTGTAGGCTTACACACCATACAATAATAATTCAATCTTCCCTTAGTCTCTAATTAACTTCTATACATAGAGGCTTTATACTTACATTATTCGTCACATAAAAATTTTATGTGAGTGCCTACTACTAACTAGGGTATCTCCCTAGTTTTTTTGCGCTTTCCTTTGAAATATTTTATTTGACTCTTTTCTACCATTTATCAAGTCTATCAAGGCTTTAAGTAAAAAAAGAGAGAAGACAGTAGCTATTCTGAGGTTACTGTCTTATTTTTAACACTTTTTGATCCATAAAAGGGCATGCTAAAAAACACCTCATCTGGTATTTTTTGAAACAAGGTGTTACCCTAATACGGCATAGACAGCCTTATCGATTTTGGGTCAAAGAGTAATCGTAAAGTTTGTTATGCGTAATGAGGTAAAACATTGTCTGAATGAGACGATGTATAGAGGCAATCGTATGTGGCTTAGTTGAAGCTATTATCAATTGTCTTTTTCGTTTCTCATAAAAGTTAGCGATATGGCAGGGATTAGTATGACTAGCTGAAGCAATGTTTTGAATGCACTTGTACAGAATTTTTCTTGCATAAGGATTCCCATGCTTAGTGATATGCTCTTGACCTAGGAAATCTCCCGATTCATAGTGTTTGAGAACAATACCGATAAAAGCGTTGATTTGATTAGCAGACTTAAAGCGACGAATGTCTCCTAATTCGCCAATAACGCTTGTAGCCGTTGTTTCTGCGATACCAGGAATTGACCGTAAGATGTCATACTCTGGTAAAGGCTGAACTAGAGCTACCATGTTGTTTAAGACAACTTGTCTGCGTTCAGAAAGACGAAGCAATTCTTGAGCATAGTAACGGACCTCTTCCATCATGGGAGAGGTTTTCTTGACCGCACAAAAATATTGTTTAGCGAGTTTTATAAGTTTATCAGTCAGGTAAGCAATACGCTTTTCAGAGATGCGTTTGGAGGTAGATTGATGGATCATCTCACACAAGTCACTTTGAGATAGGCTCAATACAAACTCTTTGCATGGAAAAGCCATCACTAAGTTCCAATATTGCTCTCCAGTAGGTGTGGATATTAGCTTCTCCAATTCAGGAAAAGTGACTTGTAGAACCTTGTGCAGACGATTTTTAGCTCGAACAAGACCTTCATTCATATTTTGATAGAAACGGCTTAAATCACGTAGATGTTGATAAACTTCTTGCTGCACGTAAGTTGGTTTACGATTGTGCACAAGCTAAGAATTAGCCAACTTTTCAGCGTCAATTTTATCTGTTTTACGAACTCACAAACTGTTCAATTGCTTCTTAGCTTCCAGTGGATTTAGCTGTGTGTAAGCGTAACTATATTCCTCAAGGAAGGCTTGAAGACGTCGAGAATAGACGCCTGTAGCCTCAAATATAATATCAGGGCTATGAACAGTTTTCAAGTCGTCGCCCAACAGGCGATTGAATCCAATGGCATCATTGAGTATGGTGTAGCCATGAACCTTCTCACCGTTGACTAAAATTGCTACCTCAGAACTTGTTTTACTTACATCAATTCCAAATACTGCACGCATGACATTA
>NZ_KV832030.1:0-48917 GCF_001837325.1 Streptococcus sp. HMSC065H07 | reverse complement strand
TAGCGAAGAGGCTAAACGCGGCGGACTGTAAATCCGCTCCTTCGGGTTCGGGGGTTCGAATCCCTCCCCTTCCATAGTAACGGGCATAGTTTAAAGGTAGAACTAAGGTCTCCAAAACCTTCAGTGTGGGTTCAATTCCTACTGCCCGTGTTAGTAAGGTGGCGAATGTGGTGAAGTGGTTAACACATCAGATTGTGGCTCTGACATTCGGGGGTTCGATTCCCCTCATTCGCCTATATTTTTGGGGTATAGCCAAGCGGTAAGGCAAGGGACTTTGACTCCCTCATGCGTTGGTTCGAATCCAGCTACCCCAGTTATACTTTGCCGGCGTGGCGGAATTGGCAGACGCGCTGGACTCAAAATCCAGTGTCCGCAAGGACGTGCCGGTTCGACCCCGGCCGCCGGTATAAGTTACACTCCTTTAGGAGTGTTTTTTTGTCTATAGGAGTTTAATTTTTATGTCTGATAAATTTCAGCTTCTCTTAAAACAAATTCGTTTTCCTGAGGAACACGATGCTTTTAAAGAAATTAAAGATGGTTCTATCGAAACAGTAAAACTATTTAAATCAAAACGGCAGTGGTTTTTTGTTTTTTCTTTTCGTAGTGTTCTTTCTTATGAGTCTTTTGTGCTTTTTGATAGTTTACTTCATTCTTCCTTCGATTCTTTAGGTGCCAAAGCTTCTTTTGAGATTCGTTTACTTTCTACTTCTTGTGATGATTCTTTACTTGGAGACTATTTTTCATATGCCTTAGATAGTTTAAAATTTTCTCACTTTTCTATTTATTCTTTATTCTCAAATCTAAAGGTTGAAATTTCAAATAATAGTATTTGTGTTAAGGCTCCAGCGCATATTATTAAAGAAAATTTACAGGATAGATTTATTTCTTTGATTTCTAAATCTCTTTCTCAAGTTGGTTTATCTGATGTATCAATTTCTGTTCTTGAAGATAAGGAAGCGTCATCTTCGATAGAAGAGGCTTACGAAACAAACAAGGTTTCTTTACAAGAACAAGCTGAATCTCAGGCAAGACAGGCTCTTCAAT
The DNA here is from genome assembly GCF_001837325.1 of Streptococcus sp. HMSC065H07. Classification (NCBI taxonomy): domain Bacteria; kingdom Bacillati; phylum Bacillota; class Bacilli; order Lactobacillales; family Streptococcaceae; genus Streptococcus; species Streptococcus sp. HMSC065H07. The sequence continues at coordinate 47,873 of NZ_KV832030.1, read as the reverse complement.
CAATTCTTGAGAGTGCTCCAGCACCGAAACCTGTGAACGAACTGGTCCAAAATTTTGCTGAGAAACAAAGTCAACGTCAAGCTAGTTTTGATAAGGCTGAAATAACGCCAATGGTTGATATTAATTCTGAAGAGAATCGTGTTGTTTTTGAAGGATATATTTTTGATGTAGAGCAACGTGAAACTAAGACGGGTCGAATTATTATTAATTTCAAGGTAACTGATTATACCTCTAGTTTTGCAATGCAGCGCTGGGTTAAAGATAGTAATGAGCTTGCTAAGTTCGATATGATAAAAAAAGGTAACTGGGTAAGAGTTCGCGGTCGTATTGAGAATAATCCTTTCACTCATAGTCTGACAATGAATGTACAAGATATCAAAGAGATTTCGCACACACCTCGCAAGGATTTGATGCCTGAGGGACAAAAGCGTGTGGAATTTCATGCACATACTAACATGTCGACTATGGATGCCATGCCAACTGTGGAAGAGCTTATTGATACTGCTGCTTCTTGGGGGCATCCAGCTGTTGCTATAACTGATCACGCTAATGTTCAGAGTTTTCCTCATGGCTACCATAGGGCTAAGAAAGCTGGTATTAAAGCTATTTTTGGTCTTGAAGCCAATCTTGTTGAGGATAAAGTTCCTATTGTTTATAATTCCCAGAATTTGGATTTAAAAGAAGCAACTTATGTTGTATTTGACGTAGAGACAACGGGCTTGTCTGCTGTTCATAATGATTTGATTCAGATTGCCGCATCAAAAATGCATAAAGGTAATATTATTGAGCAGTTTGATGAATTTATAGACCCAGGGCATCCTCTTTCTGCTTTTACTACTGAGTTGACAGGTATTACTGATAATCATGTAAAAGGTGCTAAACCTTTAGTCCAGGTTTTACAGGAGTTTCAAGAATTCTGTCAAGGAACTGTGCTAGTAGCCCATAATGCGACCTTTGACGTTGGTTTTATGAATGCCAATTATGAAAGACATCAGTTACCAACAATTTCACAACCAGTTATTGATACTTTAGAATTTGCACGAAATCTTTATCCTGAGTATAAGCGTCATGGTTTGGGTCCTTTGACGAAGCGGTTTGGTGTGGCTTTGGATCACCACCATATGGCCAATTATGATGCGGAAGCAACGGGCCGTTTGTTGTTTATCTTCATAAAAGATGTGTTTGATAAGCACGGTTTGACTAATTTGGAACAGTTGAACACGGATTTGGTTTCTGAAGATTCGTATAAAAAGTCTCGTGTTAAACATGCGACGCTGTATGTTCAGAATCAAACTGGCTTGAAGAATATCTTTAAGTTGGTAAGTTTATCAAATGTCTCATACTTTGAGGGGGTAGCACGTATTCCTCGTACGGTCTTAGATGAGTATCGTGAGGGAATCATTGTAGGTTCTGCTTGTGCTGATGGTGAGGTTTTTGATACGCTTCTGTCTCATGGTATTGAAAAGGCAGTTGAAGTTGCTAAATATTATGACTTTATTGAAGTTATGCCACCAGCGATTTATGCACCATTGATTGCGAAGGACTTAATTAAGGATGAGGTGGCTATAGAACAACTGATTCGAGATCTGATTGAAGTTGCTAATCGTCTGGACAAGCCTGTGCTTGCTACAGGAAATGTACATTATATCAATCCTGAGGATGCGATTTATCGTGAAATCATTGTTCGTGCTTTGGGACAAGGAGCAATGATTAATAGGCCAATCGGTAAGGGAGAAAATGCAAAACCTGCTCCTTTACCTGAAGCGCATTTTAGAACAACGAATGAGATGCTAGATGACTTTGCCTTTTTGGGAAAAGACTTAGCCTATGAAATTGTTGTAACTAATACGCAGGCTATGGCAGAACAAATTGAAGAGGTCGAGGTTGTCAAAAAAGACTTGTACACACCTTTCATTGATCGTGCGGAAGAACAGGTTGCGGAGATGACATATGCTAGAGCGTTTGAGCTCTATGGTAATCCTTTGCCTGATATTATTGATCTGCGAATTGAGAAAGAGTTGTCCTCAATTCTTGGTAATGGTTTTGCCGTAATTTACCTGGCTTCGCAGATGCTGGTTAACCGTTCAAATGAACGTGGGTACCTAGTTGGTTCGCGTGGATCTGTCGGTTCTAGTTTTGTTGCGACGATGATTGGAATTACTGAGGTTAATCCGATGCCGCCACACTATTTATGTCCTAAATGTCAACACTCAGAGTTCATTACAGATGGTTCTTATGGATCTGGCTTCGATTTGCCTGATAAGGAGTGTTCGGAATGTGGAACGGAGTATAAAAAAGATGGTCAGGATATTCCTTTCGAGACTTTCCTAGGTTTTGATGGGGATAAGGTTCCGGATATCGATTTGAACTTTTCCGGTGATGATCAACCATCAGCCCACTTGGATGTTCGTGATATTTTTGGAGAGCAATATGCTTTTCGTGCTGGAACAGTAGGTACTGTTGCAGATCGGACGGCTTATGGTTTTGTCAAAGGTTACGAACGTGACTACAATAAGTTTTACCGAGATGCCGAGGTCGACCGTTTAGCCATGGGGGCTGCTGGTGTTAAGCGAAACACAGGTCAGCACCCGGGTGGTATCGTTGTTATTCCAAATTATATGGATGTCTATGATTTCACACCTGTTCAATATCCGGCAGATGATGTAACGGCTGCCTGGCAGACGACTCACTTTAACTTCCACGATATTGATGAGAACGTGTTGAAGCTTGATATTCTGGGACATGATGATCCGACTATGATTCGTAAGTTGCAGGATTTATCAGGAATTGATCCAAAAGATATTCGAGCAGATGATCCAGATGTAATGAAACTTTTTTCAGGGACTGATATTTTAGGGGTAACACCTGAACAGATTGGGACACCAACGGGAATGTTGGGAATCCCTGAGTTTGGGACTAACTTTGTTCGTGGTATGGTCGACGAGACGCATCCGACGACCTTTGCGGAACTCTTACAGTTATCTGGTTTGTCCCACGGAACAGACGTTTGGTTAGGTAATGCACAAGATTTGATTAAGGAAGGTATCGCCACTCTGAAAACAGTTATCGGTTGTCGTGATGATATCATGGTATACCTAATGCATGCGGGATTAGATCCTAAGATGGCCTTCACCATTATGGAACGTGTGCGTAAGGGAATGTGGTTGAAAATTTCTGAAGAAGAGCGAAATGGCTATATTCAAGCCATGCGTGAAAATAATGTTCCAGACTGGTACATTGAATCTTGTGGTAAAATCAAGTACATGTTCCCTAAAGCCCATGCGGCAGCCTACGTTATGATGGCCCTGCGTGTAGCTTATTTCAAAGTGCACCATCCTATTTATTACTATTGTGCCTATTTCTCAATTCGAGCTAAAGCATTTGAGCTTAAGACGATGTCTGCGGGTCTTGATGCTGTTAAAGCTCGAATGGAAGATATTAAGGAGAAGCGCCAACGAAATGAAGCGACTAATGTTGAAAATGACTTATTTACAACGCTTGAAATTGTCAATGAAATGTTAGAACGTGGCTTTACCTTTGGTCAGTTGGATCTTTATAAGAGTCAGGCAACTGAATTTCTGATTGAAGGAGATACTTTGATTCCACCGTTTATTGCACTTGAAGGTTTGGGTGAGAACGTTGCTAAGCAAGTGGTTGCTGCACGTGAAGAAGGTGAATTCCTTTCCAAGACAGAATTGCGTAAACGAGGAGGCCTATCATCAACCTTGGTTGAAAAATTGGATGAAATGGGAATCCTAGGAAATATGCCAGAAGATAATCAATTAAGTCTTTTTGACGATTTCTTTTAATAGCTAAAGAGAATCGTCATCAACTTTGAGAGAATGGAGTCAGTCTCTGTTCTCTTTTTGTTTAGGGGTCTGCATGTGATGCTAAAAAGCCAAAGCTGAGAGGAAACCTTTTTCTTCGTCTTATGGTATACTGATAGAAAATTATAGTTTCAAGGAGTTAATTATGGTTTTACCAAATTTTAAAGAAAATCTTGAGAAATATGCTAAATTACTGGTTGCTAATGGGATTAATGTACAACCTGGTCACACAGTGGCCTTGAGCATTGATGTAGAACAAGCAGAGCTAGCACACCTCTTAGTTAAAGAAGCCTATGCTCTAGGAGCAGCTGAGGTAATTGTTCAATGGTCAGATGATATTATTAATCGCGAGCGCTTCTTGCATGCTGATATGGACCGCATCGAAGAGGTTCCTGCCTATAAAAAAGCTGAAATGGAATATTTGTTAGCCAAGAAAGCAAGTCGTTTAGGTGTTCGTTCATCAGATCCGGGCGCCCTTAATGGTGTAGCTCCTGAACGTTTATCTGCTCATGCTAAGGCTACTGGAGTGGCCTTTAAACCTATGCAGGTGGCAACTCAGTCTAATAAGGTTAGTTGGACGGTAGCTGCTGCAGCTGGTAAAGAATGGGCTAAGAAAGTCTTTCCTGATGCTTCGAGTGATGAGGAAGCTGTAGATTTACTTTGGGATCAAATTTTCAAGACGTGTCGTGTCTATGAAGAGGACCCTGTACGTGCCTGGAAGGAACATGCTGACCGTTTGGATGCTAAAGCACGCCTACTCAATGAGGCACAATTCTCAGCTTTGCACTACCAAGCACCTGGAACAGATTTGACTCTAGGATTGCCTAAAAACCATGTTTGGGAGTCTGCAGGTGCCATCAATGCACAAGGTGAAGGCTTCCTTCCTAATATGCCAACAGAAGAGGTCTTTACGGCACCTGATTTTCGTCGTGCAGATGGTTATGTCTCAAGTACAAAGCCTCTAAGTTACAATGGTAATATTATCGAGGGAATCAAGGTAACCTTTAAAAACGGTGAAATTGTAGATATCACAGCGGACCAAGGTGACGAAGTGATGAAGAATCTCGTCTTCAACAATAATGGGGCGCGTGCTCTAGGTGAATGTGCCTTGGTACCAGATCCAAGTCCTATCTCACAGTCAGGAATCACCTTCTTTAATACTCTTTTTGATGAGAATGCGTCCAACCACCTAGCTATTGGAGCAGCCTATGCTACCAGTGTTAAGGGTGGAGCAGACATGACAGAAGAGGAGCTTAAGGAAGCTGGACTTAATCGTTCTGATGTACACGTAGACTTTATGATTGGTTCAAATCAAATGGATATTGATGGTATCCGCCAAGATGGTAGTCGTGTACCGATCTTCCGAAATGGGGATTGGGTAATCTAAGTATGATGGAGAATTTATCATGATTGGAAGTATGATAGTTGGTTTTCTCATTGGCCTTATTGCCTCTGCTATATCAAATAGGGGTGAACGTATGGGCTGTATTGGTAAGACCTTTGTTGGATGGCTAGGTGCTTTTGTTGGTCAGCTTCTTTTTGGAAATTGGGGACCGATGCTAGCAGATACTGCTATCGTTCCATCAGTACTAGGTGCTGTTATCTTATTAGCCCTTTTTTGGAATCGTAATAGTTAGAAATGAAAGAGTTCTGAGGTATTGGTTAGATATCTAAGGACTCTTTTTTCTTATTTTTTCATTTTCATATACCACTTTTAGAAAAACTGTGGTAGAGTAATAAAAACAGCATCTATTTGGAAAGGACTAGAAATGAGTGACTTAGATAAAAACATGGCTGTAAAAAGTATGGTAGTTATGCGTAAGGCTTTTCGTACCATCGATGCCAAGGTTTCTGAGACCTTTAAAGAATTTAATTTGACACCAACTCAATTTGGTGTCATGGACGTGCTTAATTCCAAAGGACGTATGAAGATTGGCGAATTAATTGACCGCATGCTTGCCACCTCCGGGAATATGACTGTCGTCATTAAAAATATGGAGAAAAAGGGCTGGTTGACACGAGAAGCTTGCCAAACAGATAAGCGTGCTTTCGAGGTTGATTTGACGGATGAGGGCCGTCGTATTATTCAAGCAGCAATCCCGCCACATCAGCGAGCTATTGAGGAGACTTTTTCCGTTCTAACACCTGAAGAACAGGAACAGTTGGTAGAGCTCCTGAAAAAATTTAAGAATGTCTGAGCATATTTCTTTATATTTCTAATGGAATCCTATATATTACTATATAGTAGTAAATATCAATTGTTAGAAATACAAAGGAAGTGTATTATGAAAAACATTCTATTTATCGTTGGGTCTCTTCGCAAGGGATCATTTAACCACCAATTAGCAGAAGAAGCTGAGAAAATGCTAGCTGGTAAAGCTAATGTTTCTTATCTTGACTATAGTCAAGTACCTGTTTTTAATCAGGATTTAGAAAGTCCAGTTCTTCCAGTTTTGGCAGAAGTTCGAGAGCAGGTCTTGGCAGCAGATGCAATCTGGATTTTCTCACCGGTTTATAATTTCTCAATTCCTGGGCCAGTGAAAAATTTGCTTGACTGGTTGAGCCGCGCCCTTGACCTATCAGATCCTTCAGGACCATCAGCTCTTCAAGATAAGATTGTAACCGTATCATCAGTTGCTAATGGTGGTCACAATCAACTTTTTGATGTCTACAAAGAATTGTTACCATTTATCCGTACCCAAGTGGTTGGTGATTTTACAGCGACACGTGTAAATGATACAGCCTGGGTGGATGGAAAATTCGTAGCAACAGCAGAAGTTCTTGAAAGCCTTCAGACTCAAGCAGAGGCTTTGGTTGAAGCGATTAAATAAGAATAACGAATACCCGAGGTATCTAGCTTTGGGTATTTTTATATGCAACAATGAAAAAAGACACCCTAAGGTGTCCTCGTATTATGAAGGCGGTAGACGGATTTGAACCGACGATCAAGCTTTTGCAGAGCCGTGCCTTACCACTTGGCTATACCGCCATAACAGATACCATTCTATCGAAAAAACAAAGATTCGTCAAGTCTCTTTCATCAAATTGGCTGGTTGATTGTTCAAACTGCCTATTTACAAGAAATATAAAGAGGCTGAAAGACATTCAACCTCTTCATATTAATTATAACTGTTGTAGATTGATTACTAACATGTTAGTGTTGATTATTGTCTAATCAAGTAATCAAAGGCTCCAATAGCAGCTGTAGCACCAGACCCCATGGAGATAATGATTTGCTTGTAGGCGCTATCTGTACAGTCACCTGCAGCAAAAATACCAGGGATATTTGTTGAACCAAATTTATCAACGATAATTTCTTGGCGCTCATTGAGTTCAATGCCACTATCTTTGAGCCAAGCAGTACTTGGTACAAGACCAATTTGAACAAAGACACCTTCAAGATCAAGATGTTTTTCTGCGTTTGTATCACGCTCAACGTAATTCAAACCAGTTACATGATCTTGACCAACAATTTCTTTGGTTGCAACGTTCTTAAGAATGGTTAGATTATCAGTTTTAGCAGCTCTTTCTTGTAAGACTTGATCTGCCTTTAATTCAGGTAAGAACTCTAAGACCGTAACATGTTTAGTGATACCAGCTAAATCTAAAGCCGCTTCCAAACCTGAGTTACCACCACCAATAACTGCAACATTCTTCCCTTCAAATAGTGGACCATCGCAGTGTGGACAGTAAGTAACCCCTTTATTGCGGAATTCTTCCTCGCCAGGAACGTTGATATTACGCCATTTGGCTCCGAGAGCTAGGATAGCAGTTTTGGATTTTAAAACGGCACCGTTAGCCAGTGTCACTTCAATAAGTTCTTTCTTCTCAATGCCAGTAGCTAATTGACTTTTGATGATATCAACATCATAAGATTTCGTATGCTCCTCAACTTGGGCCATTAACTTAGGACCTTCTGTATATAGCGTACCAATCATGTTCTCAATGCCGACTGTCTCGATAACTTGTCCACCAAAGGTTTCTGCTAAAAGACCAGTTTTTAAACCTTTACGGGCAGCATAGATGGCCGCACTGTTTCCAGCAGGACCACCACCAATAACCAAAACATCATAGACACCTTTATCAGCGAAAGCATCAGCATCAAGTGGTCCGTCTAATTTTTCTACAAGCTGTTCAATGGTTGCACGACCAGATGTAAATTCTTCTTGGTCTTTGTAAACCGTAGGAACAGACATGATACCTTTGGCTTTGACCTCATCCTGATACATACCACCTTCAATCATGGTGTGAGTGATATTTGGGTTCAAAACAGCCATTATATTAAAGGCTTGAACAACGTCCGGACAATTGTGACATGTTAATGAAACATAAGTTTCTAAATCGATGGGTTTATCAATCTTCTTGATACGTTCGATAGTGTCCTCATCAACTTTAGGTGGACGACCAGAAACTTGCAAGAGAGCTAAAATGAAAGATGTGAATTCGTGGCCCATTGGTAAGCCTGAGAAAATAACACGACTTTTTTGCCCTTTTTGTGCAATACCAAAACTAGGTTGACGTTTTAAATGTGTTGATTCAAGACTAATGCGGTCAGACATAGCGGCAATCTCGTCAAGAAATTCTTTTACTTTTCGAGAATTATCGTCATCCCCTAAGTCTGTTTGTAATACAATATCAGATTCTAGTAAATTTAAATATTGTGCTAATTGCGTCTTGATTTCTTTATCTAAGACCATGGATACCCCCTGGTTGTTAAATTTTACCTACAAGATCTAAGCTAGGAGTAAGTGTTTCAGCTCCTTCTTTCCATTTGGCTGGACAAACTTCACCTGGATGTTGGCGAATATATTGAGCAGCACGAACTTTATCAATAAGAGTGCTTGCATCACGTCCAATACCATCAGCGTTAATTTCCATCATTTGGATAACGCCATCTGGATCAATGATAAATGTACCACGTTGTGCGAGACCATCTTCCCCAAGAACATCAAAGCCTTGTGAGATGTGGTGTGAAGGATCTCCAATCATAGGGTAAGTAATAGTTCCAACAACATTTGAGTCATCATGCCAAGCTTTGTGAACAAAGTGAGTGTCAGTAGAGACAGAGTAAACCTCTACACCAAGAGATTTAAGAGCTTCATATTGTTCTTGAAGGTCACCGAGTTCAGTTGGGCAGACAAATGAGAAATCTGCAGGGTAGAAGCAGAAAACAGCCCATTTTCCCTTAACATCTTCATCTGTAACAGTAATGAATTCCCCGTTGTGATAAGCTTGTGCTGAAAATTCAATAATTTCTTTTCCGACTAATGACAAAATAATGTCCTCCTCTATTTTTGATAGCCTAATTATAAACGAAATACTTATCAACCTCAAAGAAAACGATTGCAATTTTAATGCGGGTGGATTTTTTCTAATGATTAGCCTGATTTTAGAGCTTGTCAAATGTCACTTTTTTTGATAAAATACTATAGTTGCGTAAAGTGACAAATACTCATTCTAAGCCGATTGTGGTCTTGTTGCCGCAGGGTGGGACTGCAAGTCTAAAGCTTAGAAGAGGAAAAAACAATTTTTAAGGAGAAATACTCATGGCAGTAATTTCAATGAAACAACTTCTTGAGGCTGGTGTTCACTTCGGTCACCAAACTCGTCGCTGGAATCCTAAGATGGCTAAGTACATCTTCACAGAACGTAACGGAATCCACGTTATCGACTTGCAACAAACTGTAAAAATGGCTGATACAGCTTACGAATTCGTTCGTGAAGCAGCAGCTAACGATGCAGTAATCTTGTTCGTTGGTACTAAAAAACAAGCAGCTGAAGCAGTAGCTGAAGAAGCAACTCGTGCTGGTCAATACTACATCAACCACCGTTGGTTGGGTGGTACTCTTACAAACTGGGATACTATCCAAAAACGTATCGCTCGTTTGAAAGAAATCAAACAAATGGAAGCTGATGGAACTTTCGAAGTTCTTCCTAAGAAAGAAGTTGCACTTCTTAACAAACAACGTGCACGTCTTGAAAAATTCTTGGGTGGTATCGAAGATATGCCTCGCATTCCAGATGTAATCTACATCGTTGACCCACACAAAGAACAAATCGCTGTTAAAGAAGCTAAAAAACTTGGTATCCCAGTTGTAGCGATGGTTGATACAAACGCTGATCCAGATGAGATCGATGTAATCATCCCAGCTAACGATGACGCTATCCGTGCCGTTAAATTGATCACTTCAAAAATGGCTGATGCTATCATCGAAGGTAACCAAGGTGAAGATGCTTCTGCAGATTTCCAAGAAGCAGCTGCAGCTGATTCAATCGAAGAAATCGTTGAAGTTGTCGAAGGTGACAACAACTAATCTTTAAGATTGGTTTGGGCTCAATGCCCACTAAAGATACGACAAACACCTAAGGGGCGGGGCTCAGCCCTGCCCCTTAGTTTGATAAAATAAATTTGGAGAAAAACAAAATGGCAGAAATTACAGCTAAACTTGTTAAAGAATTGCGTGAAAAATCTGGTGCTGGTGTCATGGACGCTAAAAAAGCATTGGTTGAAGTTGAAGGTGATATCGAAAAAGCGATTGAATTGCTTCGCGAAAAAGGTATGGCTAAAGCAGCTAAGAAAGCTGACCGTGTTGCAGCTGAAGGTTTGACTGGTGTTTACGTTAACGGTAACGTTGCAGCAGTTGTTGAAGTTAACGCTGAAACTGACTTCGTTGCGAAGAACGCTCAATTCGTTGAGTTGGTAAACGAAACAGCTAAAGTAATTGCTGAAGGTAAACCAGCTAACAATGAAGAAGCACTTGCATTGACTATGCCTTCAGGTGAAACTCTTGAAGCTGCATACGTAACTGCTACAGCTACTATCGGTGAAAAGATTTCATTCCGTCGTTTTGCAGTTGTTGAGAAAACTGATGCACAACACTTCGGAGCTTACCAACACAACGGTGGACGTATCGGTGTTGTTTCAGTTATCGAAGGTGGAGACGATGCTCTTGCAAAACAAATCTCAATGCACATTGCAGCGATGAAACCAACTGTTCTTTCATACACTGAATTGGACGAACAATTTGTTAAAGATGAATTGGCACAACTTAACCACGCTATCGATCAAGATAACGAAAGCCGTGCTATGGTTAACAAACCAGCTCTTCCACACCTTAAATATGGTTCTAAAGCTCAATTGACTGATGCTGTTCTTGCTCAAGCTGAAGAAGATATCAAAGCTGAGTTGGCTGCTGAAGGTAAACCAGAAAAAATCTGGGATAAAATCATCCCAGGTAAAATGGACCGCTTCTTGCTTGACAACACTAAAGTTGACCAAGCTTACACTCTTCTTGCTCAAGTTTACATCATGGACGACAGCAAAACAGTTGAAGCTTACCTTGAATCAGTAAACGCTTCAGTAGTAGAATTCGTTCGCTTTGAAGTTGGTGAAGGTATTGAAAAAGCATCTAACGACTTTGAATCAGAAGTTGCAGCTACAATGGCAGCAGCCCTTAACAACTAATTCTAGTTGCTAGATAAAAAGAAAAGAAGTTACGTGAATGAATCGTAACTTCTTTTTGTTGTAATTAGAAAACGTCTGAGCATACCCCAGACGTCTAAACATTTCTATTAATGAGCAAGGGTGTTTACTCCAAATAGAAGAGAGAGAGTTCCCATAATGATACCTGCAAGGATGACTCCGAGCATAACAGCTAGAACACTGCGCTTAAAGTCCCAGTCTAGGATAGATGCGGCGAGCGTACCAGTCCAAGCTCCTGTTCCTGGAAGTGGGATTCCTACAAAGAGCAGAAGGGCCCAGAAGACACCCTTGTCTCCAGCAGCTTTTTCAAGTTTTTGACCACCGCTGTGACCTTTTTTTAGACACCAGGTAAAGAAGCCACCGATAAGAGGTTTGTCAGCACCCCACTCGAGAACACGGCGGGCGAAGAAGAAAATAATTGGAACTGGAAGCATGTTCCCAATCACACAAAGAACGAGGGCCTGCCACCAAGGAATACCTGAGGCGATAGCGACAGGAACTGCTCCGCGAAGTTCAACAAGGGGAATCATAGAGATTAAGAATGAAATGATGTATTTCATGAGTAACCTTTCATAAGGAAATAGAATGAGAGATAAAATTCAAGGAGAGTGAGTTTTATCAAGGTGTTCAGGATATTTCAGTAAAAACTGAGGTACCTACTATTTTTAGTCTTATTTATTGTATCTTATATAATCTCTAATGACAACTTTAAAAAGCTTTTCGAGAGTATAGTTTCCCATGTGCTAACATTTTTGGTATAATAATAGTCAGTTATAGTCAAATTAGATTGGAGGAATTAAGATGGCAAGAAATACATCAGATAGTATAGAAGAATATATTAAAGAATTGCTGGGCCAGTCTGGAACTGCTGAGATTCAACGCTCGAACTTGGCCGATGCTTTTCAAGTTGTACCAAGTCAGATTAACTATGTTATCAAGACTCGTTTTACAGAGAGTCGTGGGTATATTGTTGAGAGTAAACGTGGTGGTGGCGGCTATATTCGCATTGTCAAAGTTAGATTCTCCGACAAACACCATATGATTAATGATTTGCTGCAAAATTTGGCAGATCAGCTCAGCGAGCAAGTCTTTACAGACCTCATTCAGTTGCTTTTTGATGAAAAGATTATCACTGAGCGTGAGGGAAATTTGATTTTAGCGACTGCTAGTGATGATGTTTTAGGCGAAGATGCGGCTACTATTCGTTCGCGTATTCTACGCTCGCTATTACTTAGATTGGATAGAAAAGGAAATTAGATGACGACATATTCAAGAAAAATGCAGGCCATTTTCCATCGTGCTCAGCTTGAAGCGGAGCGTTTTGGAAGTCCTTTCTTGGAGACTTGGCATGTGCTTCTGGCTATGGTTGAGGTTCCGGGATCTGTAGCCTACTTAACATTTACTGATTTTGAGGACCGTATTCATTCGGAAGAGATTGAGACAGCTGCTGTATTGGCTATGGAGAAGAGTCCAAAAGACTTGTCTGAATCAGATATTATCGATTTACGTGCACAGTCACATGCGCTAGAGGCTATGTTGCAAGAGGCGCAGGGAATTGCTAGTGTGACAGGTGCTGTAGAGGTAGGGTCTGAACACGTACTGATGGCCTTCCTCCTTCATAAGGATTTAATGGTTTGTCGCCTCCTTGAAGTTGCTGGTTTTCAATATAAAGACGATAGCGATAAACCTCGCATCATAGATTTACGACGTTCTTTGGAGCGTTATGCTGGTCTTAGTAAGCAAGATTTGAAGGCAATTCACGATCTTCGTAAACCTAAGAAATCAAAAGCAGCTGGGAATTTTGCCAATATGATGCAGCCTCCTCAATCATCTACTGGTGAACTGGCGGATTATACCAAAGACTTAACTGCAGTAGCAGAGTCAGGAAATCTTGATCCCGTTATTGGACGCGATGAAGAAATTTCACGCATGATTCAGGTTTTGAGTCGTAAAACGAAGAATAATCCTGTCTTGGTAGGTGAAGCTGGTGTCGGTAAGACTGCACTTGCTCTTGGTTTAGCGCAACGTATTGCTTCAGGCGAGGTACCTTTTGAATTGGCTGATATGCGTATCTTAGAGCTTGATATGATGAGCGTTGTTGCAGGAACACGTTTCCGTGGTGATTTCGAAGAGCGTATGAATCAAATCATTGATGAGATTGAAGCTGATGGAAAAATCATTCTCTTTATTGACGAACTGCATACGATTATTGGTTCTGGTTCAGGTATTGATAGTACCTTGGATGCGGCAAATATTTTGAAACCTGCTCTAGCTCGTGGAACTCTTCATATGGTTGGAGCTACCACTCAAGCAGAGTATCAAAAGCATATTGAAAAAGATGCAGCTCTTTCTCGTCGTTTTGCTAAGATTACAATTGAGGAGCCAAGTGTAGCCGAGGCGATTGATATTCTAAAAGGCCTACGTTCGTCTTATGAAGACTATCATCGTGTAACGATTACTGATGAAGCGGTTGAGACAGCGGTCAAGGCGGCGCATCGTTATTTGACGAGTAAAAACTTGCCTGACTCTGCCATTGACCTTTTAGATGAAGCGAGTGCAACTGTTCAAGGTCGTATTAAAAAAGAAGCCAAACGTGAGATAACGCCTTTGGATGAAGCGCTTCTATCTGGTGATATGAAGTCTGCTGTTAAACAATATAAGGCTAGCCAAAAAGCAAAATTACCAAAACCTGCCTTGGTAGATGAGGATCAGATTATGCAAACCCTTAGTCGTCTATCAGGTATTCCTGTTGAGAAGATGACTCAGGCAGATAGCAAGCGTTACTTGAATCTGGAGGCAGAGCTTCACAAACGTGTTATTGGTCAAGACGAAGCAGTTTCAGCGATTAGTCGTGCTATTCGTCGTAACCAGTCAGGTATTCGTACTGGAAAACGTCCTATTGGTTCCTTCATGTTCCTTGGACCTACTGGTGTTGGTAAGACAGAATTGGCCAAGGCATTGGCGGAAGTTCTCTTTGATGATGAGTCAGCTTTGCTTCGCTTTGACATGTCAGAATACATGGAAAAATTTGCGGCTAGCCGACTTAACGGTGCTCCTCCAGGTTATGTTGGATACGATGAGGGCGGTGAGTTAACAGAAAAAGTTCGTAATAAGCCTTACTCAGTTCTTCTCTTTGACGAGGTGGAAAAGGCTCACCCAGATATTTTCAATATTCTCTTACAGGTTTTGGATGACGGTGTCTTGACGGATAGTCGAGGTCGTAAAGTTGACTTCTCAAATACCATTATCATTATGACTTCGAATTTGGGAGCTACTGCTCTTCGTGATGATAAGACTGTTGGTTTTGGAGTCCAAGACATTTCTCATAATCACCAAGCTATGCAGTCACGTATCATGGAAGAACTTAAGAAGGCCTACCGCCCAGAGTTTATCAACCGTATTGATGAAAAGGTTGTCTTCCATAGTTTAGAGGAAGAGCAGCTTCGTGAGATTGTCAAGATTATGGTAAAACCGTTGGTATCAGCTTTGGCTGAAAAAGGGATTGACTTGAAATTCCAACCAGCTGCCCTCAAACATTTAGCTAAAGATGGCTATGATGTTGAGATGGGTGCTCGTCCATTACGTCGCACGATTCAAACTCAGGTGGAGGATAAGTTATCTGAGCTCTTACTAGGTGGCCAAGTAGTTAGTGGACAAACCCTTAAGATCGGCTGCTCGAAAGATAAATTAACCTTTACAGTAGTGTAAAAATCAAACAAAAAGACAGATTACAGGTGTAGTTTGTCTTTTTGTTGTGTCAATAGGAGTCAAGATAGAGTCAATCTTTCTGTAAAGTTGGGGTAAAAGAAAAAGCCGAGCAAAGCTCGACTGTAATGATTAGAGTTTTTCGTTGACAAAGTTGACAAAGTGATTCCACCAGACCTTGAGGAAGAAGCTTTTCTTAACTTCTTTACCAGCAACCAGCTCCATGCTAGGCATACCTTGGTTAGGCAAGTAACCTTCTCCTACAAGTGACTTATCTTCAAAGGTAGCCGTTCCAACCTTGTTACTTGAGTTGACGGGGGCTTGGACTTGATTTGTAGTGACTTTAATGTGTTTACTATTGTTAGCATCTATTTTTTGGATGATATTAAAGTCAGACTTAGCGACAGCAGTGACTTGCTTAGATTTACCATCAAGGACATGGGCTTGACTTTTACCGATAGCTTGCCCTTTTTTGGCAATGGTCTTGCTTTCCCAATGATAGACCACGTAATTAAGTAGGTCATTGGTTGCAGTAAAACGGGCGTAGTCATCAGTATCGGTATTATCAGCATTCAAAATGACTGTAATAATGCTCATACCACTTTCATCTGAGTGGGCCACGAAGGAAGCACCGGCTAAATCAGTGGTTCCCGTTTTTAGGCCATCCACCCCTTTACGGTAACTAGGTTGTCCCTTAAGCATATAGTTGAAGGTTTTAAGTTTGTTAACACCATCAAAATCAGCCTCAGTTTTTTTAGTGATATCGAGGATTTCAGGATATTCTTTCACCACGTGTTGTGCAATGATAGCAACATCTTTAGCACTCATGGTATTTTCTTCGTCTGATTTAGAGCCTGGATAGATATTGTCACCTAAGTAAGAATTATTGAGACCAGAGGCATTGACAATCTTGGCATCAGTGATACCCCAATCTTTAAGTTGGGCTTTCATCATGTCGACAAACTTACTTTCGGTTCCTCCGATTTCCTCGGCTAGAGCAATCGATGCACTATTGGCACTGGAAATAAGAGTTGCGTCAAGAAGTTGTTTGACAGTGTATTTGCGGGCGTCTAGTGGAATATTAGATACTCCGGCACTGACAGTTAGTTCAAATGGGTAGTCAGAAATGTCAACTTTGCTGTTCCATTTGAGGTCTCCCTGATCTACCGCTTTATAAACCATATAGGCTGTTAGAAGCTTGGTAATAGAGCCAATCCCCGTAGAGATGGTTGCATCTTTTTCGTATAAAATTTTGCCAGTAGTAGCTTCAACAGCGATGGCATGTTTGGCTGCGGCATCATATCCTTTTTTCTTATCTGCTGCAAAAGCAGGGGCTACGCTTCCCAGACAGAGTAAGAAGGTCATCATAAGCGTAATCAGTTTTTTCATGGTTTGTTCCTTCATGTGTTTTGGATATTTATTATACCACATTTTGAGAGGAACATAAGGTGTAGAGAAGGGGCATTTACTAACAGGACTAATTTTGAAGGCAAGATAAAACTACCTTTTGATATCTAAAAGGTAGTTTTGTGTTTACTTATTTCCTGTAAAGAAATTAACGATATGGTTCCACCAAACTTTTAAGAAGAAACTTTTCTTGATAGATTGGTTGGCTGTTACCGAAATTTGAGGCGGATCAGAGATGTAACCTGTTCCTACGAGATTCTTATCATCAAAGGTTGCTGTTCCAATAGTGTCACCTTTTTTGATAGGTGCTGTTATGGTTTTTGCTTTGATTTTAACAGCATCATTTTTGCTGTTTATTTTTTGAATGACTGTAAGGTCTGACTCGAGCTTAGCAGAGATGGTTTGACGGTCTCCATCGGCTACCTTAATATCATTTTTCTTGATGATTTGTCCTTTGGTGTTGAGGGTTTTGATTTCCCAGTTTTGAGTCACATAATCTAGCAACTCATTTGTGGCTGTGAATCGAGCAGCTTCATCCTCTCCGCCATTGTCCGCATTCATAACAACGGTAATCAAACTCATGCCATTTTCATTGGAGTGGGCTACAAAGGATGCCCCTGCAAGCTCGGTTGTTCCAGTCTTGAGTCCATCAACGCCTTCACGGTAGTTGTCTTGCCCCTCCAACATGTAGTTGTGCGTCGTTAATTTGTTGTCACCTTCGAAGTCAGTTTCGGTTTGCTTGGTGATTTCAAGTACCTGAGGATAGTCTTTGATGAGGTGGTCCGCAATAATTGCAACGTCTAGGGCGCTCATCGTATTCTCGTCATCTGGTTTTGAGCCAGGATAGCGGTTATCCCCAAGATATTTATTATTTAGACCAGAAGCGTTAAATAATTTAGCATCTGTAATGCCCCATTCTTTAAGTTGGGCTGTCATAGTGTCAACAAAGGCACTCTCTGATCCTGAGATTTTTTCAGCCAGAGCAATAGCAGCACTGTTAGCGCTAGAAATGAGGGTGGCATCTAGGAGTTGTTTAACAGTGTATTTTCGGGAATCCAGTGGGACATTTGAAACTTCTGAGTCAACGGTTAAGTTGAAAGGATAGTCTGAAATATCTACTTCAGTGTCCCAGGTAATTTTTCCTTGGTCAACTGCTTTATAGACCATGTAGGCTGTTAGGATTTTAGTCATTGAAGCCACACCATCAGGGGTAGTGGCGTCCTTTTCATAGAGGACTTTTCCTGTAGTTGCTTCGATAGCAATCGCATGTTTAGCGGAAACATTGAAGTCATCTGTCTGTTCTTGTGCTAGAGCAGGTGTTACTAGGCCTAGTAAGATTAAGGCAATCATAATGATGTGTTGTAATTTTTTCATAGTCATTCCTTTGTCTCTCATAAGTGTTTATTATATCACAAAACGACTTAAATATCTGAGAGAAAGGGAATCTTAGCTGCTAACTTATGTCGGAGCTCTGCCATTTTTGACTATATTATGGTAAAATGAAAGTTATATCAAATGAATGACATAAAGTTGACCGGTTCGTTTTTATAAGGGCTGGTCATGGATAAAAAGAGGGATCAAACATGGCTAAACAAACTTTTGAGATGACCTTTGCAGGACGCCCGCTTGTCGTTGAAGTTGGGCAGGTAGCCAAGCAGGCTAATGGTGCTGTCGTCGTGCGTTATGGAGATACAACGGTATTATCAACAGCTGTTATGTCTAAAAAGATGGCAACTGCAGATTTCTTTCCTTTACAGGTTAATTATGAGGAAAAAATGTATGCAGCTGGTAAGTTCCCGGGTGGCTTTAACAAGCGTGAGGGTCGTCCTTCAACAGATGCCACGTTGACTGCTCGCCTTATTGACCGTCCTATTCGTCCTATGTTTGCGGAAGGCTTCCGAAATGAAGTTCAAGTCATTAACACCGTCCTCTCTTATGATGAGAATGCTAGTGCTCCGATGGCAGCTATGTTTGGCAGCTCTTTAGCTCTTTCTATTTCTGATATTCCATTCAATGGTCCGATTGCTGGGGTTCAAGTGGCTTATGCAGCAGAAGATTTCATCATCAACCCAAGTGCATCAGATAAAGAAGTTTCACAGTTAGACTTGACAGTGGCAGGTACTAAGGAAGCCATCAATATGGTCGAATCAGGTGCCAAGGAATTGTCAGAGGACATCATGTTGCAAGCACTTTTGAAGGGACATGAAGCTATTCAAGAGTTGGTTGATTTCCAAAATTATATTGTTGCAGCTGTTGGTAAGGAAAAGGCCGAGGTTGAACTACTCCAAGTCGATGCTGATTTGAAGTCTGAAATTGAAGCAGCTTATTATGATCAGTTAGCTAAGGCTGTTCAGGTGGAAGAAAAACTTGCGCGTGAAGCAGCAACCCAGGCTGTTAAAGAAGAGGTCCTCGCTTCTTATCAAGAACGCTTTGCAGAAGATGAAGATAAGGAAACCATTCTACGTGATGTGGCAGAAATTCTTGAGCAGATGGAACATGCTGAAGTGCGCCGTCTCATTACCGAGGATAAGGTTCGTCCTGATGGTCGTCGTGTGGATGAAATTCGTCCTTTGGATGCTGAAATTGATTTTCTGCCAAAGGTTCATGGGTCAGGTCTCTTCACGCGTGGGCAAACCCAGGCCTTATCAGTCTTAACCTTGGCTCCTATGAGTGCAACACAACTTGTTGATGGTTTGGATCCAGAGTATAAGAAGCGTTTTCTTCACCACTACAATTTCCCTCAGTATTCGGTGGGTGAAACGGGGCGTTACGGTGCACCAGGCCGTCGTGAAATTGGTCACGGAGCTTTAGGAGAACGTGCTCTTGCTCAAGTTCTCCCAAGTATCGAAGAATTTCCATATGCTATCCGTTTGGTAGCCGAAGTCTTGGAGTCAAATGGTTCTTCCTCACAGGCATCTATTTGTGCAGGCACTTTGGCTCTTATGGCTGGTGGTGTGCCAATTAAGGCACCTGTTGCGGGAATTGCCATGGGTCTTATTTCAGATGGAACTAACTACACTGTTTTAACCGACATTCAAGGTTTAGAAGATCATTTTGGTGATATGGACTTTAAGGTGGCTGGTACACGTCAAGGAATTACAGCTCTTCAGATGGATATTAAGATTTCAGGAATTACACCAGCCATTCTCGAAGAAGCTTTGGCTCAAGCCAAGGTAGCTCGTTTTGAGATTCTTGATGTTATTGAGTCAGCAATCGCTGAGCCACGTCCAGAGTTGGCTCCAACAGCGCCTAAGATCGACAGTATTGAGATTCCTGTTGATAAAATCAAGGTCGTCATTGGTAAAGGTGGCGAAACAATTGACAAGATTATCGCTGAGACTGGTGTCACTATTGATATCGATGAAGAAGGTCTTGTTCAGATTTTCTCTAGTGATCAGGATGCCATTAACCGTGCTAAAGCTATCATCTCCGATCTTGTACGTGAAGCTAAGGTTGGAGAGGTTTACACTGTACCAGTTGTGCGTATTGAAAAGTTCGGTGCCTTTGTCCACCTCTTTAATAAGACAGATGCTCTTGTCCACATCTCAGAACTAGCTTGGGAACGCACTGAGCGTGTCGAAGATGTGGTTAAGGTTGGGGATATGGTAACTGTTAAAGTTATCAAAATCGATGAAAAAGGACGTATCGATGTCTCAATCAAGACCTTGCTCCCTAAGCCTGAAAAGATTGAGGACGGGGAAAATAAAGGAGAGCATCGTCACCGCCGTCGTTCTCATCACAAACCACGCCACCATAATGAAAATGGTGAAGCACCGAAAAATCCTGATAAATCAGAAACGAAAGAACAGATAGAAGAATGACAGAAAATCAAGAATTGCAAGCTTTTGATGAAACTCTAAAAGAATTTTTAAAGGAACCAGACCACTTTTTGACCAGTCTGGCTTTGGTTAATCACCTACAACGTACTCCCGTCTTGACTGCCCAAGACCTCTACGCAGTTGAAGTGGAAGGCAAGAAGGTTGTTCCTGTCTTCACTAGTGAACAGGACTTACAATCTTTCAAAGCTACTCAAGAGAGTGCTCGAGAACAGACTTGGATAGAACGTTCAAGCTTAGATATCCTAACACAACTGGTTCAGGCAGAGCTTTTTGGTCTTGCTTTCAATTTAAAAGAGGATGGTGATTTCTCAAATACCACTCTTTTTGCAAGCAGTGAACTTATCCAGTTTATCAACTATTTCACTCAGACCTTAAATAATCTTTTGGGTGAGGAAAATCAAAAGGCAGATTCCAAAGATAAGATTTATCTTGTTCCAGCCTTCATTCACAAACGCGAGGAAGATGGTCAGGATGACCGTTTCTTTGCGACCATGTCGAATGCAGAGGGACAGAGTTATGTGCCTGTGTTTACGAACTTAACGAGCTTTGCAAAATGGTACGGTAACGAAACTTTTGGCCTAGCTTTCCGTAAGGCTAAAGGGACGATTTTACAATGGCCACTGTCAGAAATTTACCAGCCTTCAACAGGTGAAAATGAGTTGGATAAGGTTCAAGGTATTGTCATCAATCCGTTTGATGAGCAGCCTGAGTTAGTCGACTGGTCTTATTTTGAAGGGGATAGCGAGTAGACTTAGTGTTCACAGCTCTCCACTTTAAAGAAATAATAGGGCCACAACAAACAATAATAGCAATAATGATGTAAGGAGTGACCTAAATGGGTTGGTGGAAAGAAAGTATTGATATAGTAAAGAAAAATGACCCAGCAGCTCGGACGAGTCTGGAGGTTCTTTTAACCTACCCTGGATTAAAAGCCTTGGCTGCTCATCGTATCTCACATTTTCTCTGGCGCCACCATTGTCGACTTTTAGCGCGTATGCATAGTCAGTTTTGGCGCTTCTGGACTCAAATCGAGATTCACCCAGGAGCTCAGATTGCTGAAGGTGTTTTCATTGACCATGGCTCAGGACTTGTCATTGGTGAGACAGCTGTTGTGGAGAAGGGTGCTATGCTTTACCACGGTGTCACTTTAGGTGGTACTGGTAAAGATGTCGGAAAACGTCACCCAACCGTTCGTGAGGGTGCCTTGGTTTCAGCCCATGCTCAGGTCATAGGCCCTATTGAGATTGGAAAGAATTCTAAGGTCGGTGCGGCAGCTGTGGTTGTTGCGGATGTCCCAGAAGATGTTACAGTCGTTGGTGTTCCTGCTAAGGTTGTGCGTGTTCATGGTCAAAAGGACGAAGAAGTTATCCACGATATTGAAGAAGGTCGTGAATACTATAGCGAAAAACTAGAAGACCTTCTAAAAGCAGCTAGCTTCCACTCATCACGGCTATAAGGAAAGGAAACGATGAAACTCTTTAGTTCAAAGGTGACTCGATTGACGGTCGTGGGCCCTCTTGCCCTTGTTTACATTGCTTTACATAGAGCAGACTATAGCATGGCAGCCTTGTGGTTTTGCATTGCTCTTTTATGGGCTGGTCTTGTTTTTAAGCAACGTCACAAGTAATACTTGAGTTATGAAAAATTTATTCAAAAACAATCCTTTTTTGGTCTTCTATATAGTTGGGAGTTTCCTTTCAGCTATGTCTCTCTTGGCTCAAGGTCAGCTAGTTGCGGCTATATGGATTATCATTCTTGTGATACTCTTGTGTTTATACCTAAACCATATCAAGGATAAAAAATAGTTTCCAGTTAATTGAAAGGAATCTCTAGTGATTAAAATTTATGATACGATGACGCGTTCGCTCCGTGATTTTGTACCTTTGACAGAAAATGTTGTCAATATGTATGTCTGCGGACCAACAGTTTACAATTATATTCATATCGGAAATGCCCGTTCAGCAGTAGCTTTTGATACTATTCGTCGTTATTTTGAGTATTGTGGCTACACAGTCAACTATATTTCTAACTTTACGGATGTAGATGATAAGATCATCAAGGCAGCCAATGAAGCTGGCATTTCAACTAAAGAATTGTCGGACAAGTTTATCGCGGCTTTTATGGAAGATACTGCACAGCTTGGCATCAAACCAGCGACACAAAATCCACGTGTTATTAACTACATGGATGAAATCATTGCATTTGTGTCAACCTTGGTTGACAAAGGATTCGCTTATGTCTCTGAAGGTGATGTTTACTTCCGAGTAGCTAAGTCAAACAACTATGCTAAATTGGCTAACAAGACCTTGGAAGATCTTGAAATTGGTGCAAGCGGACGTACGGATGCTGAAACAGAACGTAAGGAAAATCCTCTAGATTTTGCCCTTTGGAAAGCTGCTAAAGAGGGAGAAGTTTCTTGGGATAGCCCATGGGGACCTGGTCGTCCTGGTTGGCACATCGAATGCTCTGTTATGGCGACTGAAATCCTTGGAGATACTATCGATATTCATGGTGGAGGGGCAGACCTTGAGTTTCCACACCATACCAATGAAATTGCCCAATCAGAAGCCAAAACTGGCAAGACCTTCGCTAACTACTGGATGCATAATGGTTTTGTCAATGTGGATAATGAAAAAATGTCAAAATCCTTGGGTAACTTCGTGACCGTTCACGATATGCTTCAAACGGTTGATGGTCAAGTGCTTCGCTTCTTCCTAGCGACACAACAGTACCGTAAGCCAATTAACTTTACAGAAAAAGCTATCCATGATGCTGAAGTTAATCTTAAGTATTTGAAAAATACCCACAGTCTTCCGTTGACAGAACAGGTGAATCAAGCTGAGTTGCAAACTTATCTTGACGCCTTCCAAGAAGCTATGGATGATGACTTTAATACGGCAAATGGAGTGACTGTTTTGTTTGACATGGCCAAATGGATTAATTCAGGCAATTATGATCAAACCGTTAAGGATGCTTTTGAAAAAATGCTCCAAGTCTTCGGTATTGTTTTCGAAGAAGAAGTCCTTG
Source organism: Streptococcus sp. HMSC065H07 (assembly GCF_001837325.1). NCBI lineage: Bacteria > Bacillati > Bacillota > Bacilli > Lactobacillales > Streptococcaceae > Streptococcus > Streptococcus sp. HMSC065H07. The sequence goes on along the minus strand of NZ_KV832030.1, from coordinate 24,585 downwards.
ATGAAGACATCGAAAAACTCATTGAAGAACGTCAAGCGGCGCGTGCTAACAAGGACTTTGCGACAGCAGACCGTATTCGCGATGAGTTGGCTGCTCAAGGTATCAAACTTCTTGATACCAAGGAGGGCGTGAGGTGGACACGTGACTAAACATCTTGATGTCAACCTTATTAACGGCATTGCTCTCGCCTTTGAGGGAGATGCTGTTTATTCCTTGTACATTCGCCGTCACCTGATTTTTCAAGGTCAGACCAAGCCAAATCAACTGCACCGTCTAGCTACACGTTATGTTTCAGCTAAGGCCCAGGCTAGTCTCATTGAAAAAATGCTAGAGCAAGAGCTTTTGACTGAAAAAGAGCTAGACATCTATAAACGAGGTCGTAATGCGAATAGTCACACCAAGGCTAAAAATACAGATGTTATTACCTATAAAATGTCAACAGGCTTCGAAGCAGTCATGGGCTATCTTCATATGACAGAGGATATTGCTCGCTTAGAGGAACTGATTGCTTGGTGTATTGACGAAGTTGAAAAAGAAATCTAAAAATTCTGCCGAGAGCAGGATTTTTTGTTATTTAAAGGCTATAAAAATTGTAACAGTTAGCCGGAGTTTCAACATTTAGATTATTTGAGAATCAAAGTAATTCAGCGTCTTGACAATGAAAAATAAGATGAAACTAATATTTAGCATCTTAAAAATGAGAAAATTAAGGGATGTCTGACACGTGTAAAACCCCGATATTATAGCGTTTTTTTAATAAAACTAATTTGACAGAAAGTAAAAAAAAAGTCTATAATATTAGTAAATGAGGCCATAAAAAAATGAGGAGGTGAATGGAAATAGCTAAGAAAAAAGTTTTCTATACAACTTTTGCTGCTTTGATTTTATCTAGCTTTACGCTTCAAACAGGTAAAGCAGATGAGGTTCAGGTAAAACCTGATGAAGCTAAAATAAATTATGTTAATAGTGAGGCACCAGCTCCAGTTGCTCCTCAGGCTGATCTTTCTTCAGTAGGAGCTAAGGCAGAGCCAGCGAGTCAAGTAAGTTCAGTAGTGACCTCAACGTCACTGATGGTTGTCTCTTCAAGTGAGACAGATGAGGGGCTTCTTGAGGTACATTCTCAAGTTGATATCGTGGAGACTAGCGTTTCTACGACGACACCTCATTCAGAAGAGGCTCGTGCCCAAGCTTTTGGTGAGGATCGATCAGTAGCGGCGTCTGAACGAGGAGATGCAAACTCAACATCTGATTCTGAACAAGCAAAACCAAATATTGTGCTTACTTATGATAAGTCTCGTGAGGCTACAGCGACTGCAGAGTCTCAAGCTGTAACTTCAATGTATAAGAGTGAAAGCACACTATACACATCTGAACTTGCTGGAAATACACATGCAGTTATTGAAAAATCAGAGTATTCTTCACTGGATTCTCATACGACATCTGTAAGTGCGACTCCTACTAGCCAAGCTATTGCAACTTCTGAAGTCGCTTCTGAGTCTGCAAGTACTGCAAGCTCTCTTGCATCTACGGCTCCAGAAACGAGTCAGTTAAATAATAATTCAGAAGATAGCTTAACTGTCCTTACGGTTGGCTGGAAAGATTCATCATCAACTTCTGAGGTCTTTAAAACTTCTGAAGTGGTTTCTATGTTGCAAAGTGAGAGTTTGACCTATTCGTCAGAGGTAACCTTTACGGATGGACTCATCTCAGAAATCTTAGCGACTCCAATCACTTCTGAAGTATATACCGTTGTTCCAAAACGAGACAGTACTGGAGCGCTTCTTGAAGATCAACCTGCTGTTACAGGGAATACAGATATTCTTTATTTAGCACGTGGTGAAATCTTTAACGTCAACTTTGATGTTAACAAGATGGAAGGTAAGAAGATTAAGGGCCTTAATCTAGTCCTTGATGGCAAACAAATTCATCATAGCTACTTTGTTGAAGGAACTTTGGATGAGGTCAATGCTGGTTTGAGTGCCTACCATTTGGCAGAGCAAACGACTGGTATTCATAAAATGACCTTTGAGTTGATTGATACGAATAATAATATTCATTACCTGACACAGACTTTTAGCGTCTTTAATGAAGGTGAGCGTCCAGTGACACCGGATAGTTACCGTAGGAATCAGTATTCATCAACAACGACAACAACGACTGTACCGGTTACTTATAATACCAGTGCAAATAGCTACACTGAAACCGCCAATCATATACAAGCTACGGCTGTTAATGAGTTGGCTGAGACAACTAGAGCACTAACACAGCAATTGGCAGAACAAATTGCTGAGGTTTTGAGTGGTTGGTCTTCAGCGATTTCTGGAAATAGTTCAACAAGCACAGGTTCAATTGATATCTTCCAAGCAGCAGGTAAAACCATTACTCAAGCTGCGAGAAAGATTGCAGAATCAATCTCAGATCCAGATACAATTGGTAAGCAAGCTTTGGCTGCTGCAACTGTTGTTCTCGTTCTTCTAGTGCTTTACCTAGCAGCAATTACATTTATTTAACATGCTTTGCCCTCGTAAGAGGGCTTTTTTTATGATAGAATTAGCTTATGAAAACAACTAAAGAATCAAGTCTAGACATTGTTTATGGTGTGCATGCCGTAACAGAGAGTCTGGAAGCAAATACTGGAAATAAACTCTATATTCAAGATGATCTTCGAGGGAAAAATGTTGATGCCATTAAGGCTTTGGCAGCTGAAAAGAAGGTTTCCATCTCTTGGACACCTAAGAAAACCTTGTCTGATATGACAGGTGGAGCTGTGCATCAAGGTTTTGTTCTTCGTGTGTCAGAGTTCGCTTATTCTGAGCTCTCAGTTATTATGGACAAGGCTGAACAAGAGGAGAATCCTCTAGTCCTCATTTTAGATGGACTTAACGATCCTCATAACTTTGGTTCTATCCTACGTACAGCTGATGCTACTCAGGTGACAGGAGTTATTATTCCTAAGCATCGTGCTGTGGGGGTAACACCTGTCGTTGCCAAGACATCAACAGGGGCAGTGGAACATATTCCCATTGCCCGAGTGACCAATCTTAGCCAAACTCTTGATAAACTTAAAGAAGCAGGCTTCTGGGTATTTGGAACAGATATGGATGGCACCCCATCTCATAAATGGAACACAGCTGGAAAGGTTGCCCTTATCATTGGTAATGAAGGTAAGGGAATCTCTGCTAACATCAAGAAACAAGTGGATGAGATGATTACTATTCCTATGAGTGGTCATGTGCAGAGCCTTAATGCCAGTGTGGCAGCTGCAGTTCTCATGTATGAAGTTTATCGAAACCGATTGTAACTATGAAAAAAAGAATACTTCTAGTTGATGGTTATAATATGATTGCCTTTTGGCAAGAAACCCGTCAACTTTTTAAGACCAATCAGCTTGATGAAGCTCGTGAAACATTGCTTCGTAAGCTCAATCATTATGCTAACTTTGAACATATTGATATTATCTGTGTGTTTGATGCTCAGTTTGTTCCAGGGAGCCGTCAGCGTTATGATCAGTATCGTATCAGTGTTATTTTTACTGAGGAAGATGAGACAGCAGATAGCTATATTGAGCGCGCAGCGGCTGAGATGAATACTGTTCAAAATTTAGTTGAAGTAGCAACTAGTGACTTAAATGAACAGTGGGCTATCTTTTCACAAGGAGCTTTGCGTGTTTCGGCGCGTGAGTTGGAAGAGCGTGTCAATACTGTTAAGTCTGACTTAGACAAGATGTCGGCACATATTGACTTAAAGACACCAAAACTACGTCCTTGGGACGATGCACAATTAGGGAAATTACAGGACCTTTTAAATGAAATAGAATAGAGGGATTTATGACATTTAACATTTTGACAGATTCCACAGCAGATCTAGATGAAAATTGGGCTCAGGAGAATAAGGTAGAGCTCGTTGGTTTGACCATCACGCTTGATGATATTGCCTATGAGACCGTTGGCCCTAACCGTTTAACGAGTGACCGTCTCTTAGAACGTATGCAAGAAGGCAGTCAGCCAACCACAAGCCAGGTGAATGTTGGTCAATTTGAAGAGGTTTTTCGTCGTCATGCTAAAAATGGTGATGCTCTTCTCTATATTGCCTTCTCATCAGTGCTTTCAGGTACTTATCAAAGTGCTGTTATAGCGCGTGACATGATTTTGGATGAGTACCCAGAAGCTGTCATTGAGATTGTAGATACCCTGGCAGCAGCAGGTGGGGAAGGTTATCTCTCTATCTTGGCGGCAGAAGCTCGTGACCAAGGTAAGAGCTTATCTGAAACGAAAGCCATGATTGAGGACATTCTGCCACGTTTACGGACCTATTTCTTAGTTGATGATCTCTACCATCTCATGCGTGGGGGGCGCCTTTCTAAGAGCTCAGCCATTATTGGTAGTTTGATTAATATCAAGCCTCTTCTTTGGCTGGACGCTTCAGGTAAGTTGGTTCCTCTGGCCAAAATACGTGGACGCAAAAAAGCTATTAAAGAAATGGTCCTACAAGCTACCCAGGATATTGGACATAGCACAGCAATTGTTGCTTATGCCAATGATATTGAAGCAGCGAAGAATCTAAAAGAACAATTATTAGCAGTTGACGGCATTGAGCAAGTTCTCATTATGCCACTTGGGCCAGTTATTTCTACCCACGTCGGACCAGATACTTTGGCCGTCTTTACGATTGGTAAAGAAGCTAGATAGAAAAGAGGTGTGTTATTATAAAAAATAAAAAGATTGTGTTGCTCTCCTTGATGATGGTAAGTCTTTTTGTGGGTATGCCAGCATATGCGACAAGTAAAATTAAACAAGTAGATGCAGGCTTTAATAAGACATTTGTTCTAAGAGAAAATGGTAAATTCGAATATACAAAACCATTTGGTAGCTATGGAGAAGGAAATATTTCGAATGTACAGAAAATTGCTGCTGTTGGACGTGATGGTTATGTAGCCTTACTAAAAGATGGAACAGTAACCAGATCGTCGACTTTCTCTAACTCAAGTATGGGTTGGACTAATATTAAAGAAATTGATACAAATACTGATACTTCTGATGACCTAATTGCTGGATTGAGAGAAGATGGAACGGTAGTTGTAAATTCAGTATTATTTGAAGAAAAATTTTCAGAAGTAGAATCTTGGGATAGTATTAAACAAATAAGTGTTGGACAAGGAACAATACTCGGATTGAGAGAAGATGGAACAGTGGTTTCTGCAGGCACCTCTACGTCAGGGGCGTTAGATGTTTCTGAATGGAGTGATATTGTACAGGTAAGTGCGGGTCACAATTTTTCTGTTGGAGTTAAATCTGATGGAAGTGTGGTTGCGACTGATGTTAAGAATTCTCATTCTGCAGATTATAATTCAATTTTGGATCAAGTGAAAGGATGGGATAATATTTCTCAGGTAAGTGCAGGTGCGTTTAATGTAATAGGATTGAAACGAGACGGATCAGTAGTAGAAGCTCATAGGAATAGTGGTAGTGTAAAATATGATATTTCTGGATGGACAAATATTATCCAAGTCAGTGCTGGATTTCACCATATTGTTGCTCTTTCCTCAGATGGTACCGTATATGCTACCGGAGATAATGTAATGTCACAAAGTGATGTGAAAAATTTCAATAAGAAATAACTTTATTCAAAAAAACACCTCCAAATGACTTGCCTTGGACGTGTTTTTTTGATATTATGTTAAACGGTATTGTTTACCCCATTTGAAAGGCCCCGGAACCTTCCAAATACTTTTCGATGGGAAGGAACACCCATCACTCGTAAACAAAAATCGAACTATATATAGGAGAAATCATGAACAAAACAACATTTATGGCTAAACCAGGCCAAGTTGAACGTAAATGGTATGTCGTTGACGCAACTGATGTGCCACTTGGACGTCTTTCTGCAGTAGTTGCTAGCGTACTTCGCGGAAAAAACAAACCAACTTTCACACCACACACTGATACAGGTGACTTCGTAATCGTTATCAATGCTGAAAAAGTTAAATTGACTGGTAAAAAAGCAACTGATAAGATCTACTACACTCACTCAATGTATCCAGGTGGATTGAAACAAATCTCAGCAGGTGAACTTCGTTCTAAAAATGCTGTTCGTTTGATCGAAAAATCAGTTAAAGGTATGCTTCCACACAACACTCTTGGACGCGCACAAGGTATGAAATTGAAAGTCTTCGTTGGCGGTGAGCACACTCACGCTGCACAACAACCAGAAGTACTTGATATCTCAGGACTTATCTAATTCTAAGAGGAAAGGAGCACTAATATAATGGCACAAGCACAATATGCAGGTACAGGACGCCGTAAAAACGCCGTTGCACGCGTACGTTTGGTTCCAGGTACTGGTAAAATCACAGTTAACAAAAAAGATGTAGAAGAATACATCCCACACGCAGACCTTCGTCTCGTTATCAACCAACCTTTTGCAGTTACTTCAACTGAAGGTTCATACGACGTACACGTTAACGTTGTAGGTGGTGGATACGCTGGTCAATCAGGTGCGATCCGTCACGGTATCGCTCGTGCACTTCTTCAAGTAGATCCAGATTTCCGCGATTCATTGAAACGCGCTGGACTTCTTACTCGTGATGCACGTATGGTTGAACGTAAGAAACCAGGTCTTAAGAAAGCTCGTAAAGCTTCACAATTCTCAAAACGTTAATCAATACGATTATATCAACGTTTCAAGACATTCAAGAGTTATCTCTTGGGTGTCTTTTTTTATCAAAAAATCTATAGTTTCCCTGAGAATTTCCCTGAAATTTCCCTGACCTAATTTTTAAGATTCCTAAATGCAATTTCACCAACAGTTTGATTTACTACATCTTTAGTATTAACATAAGTCTTTGTAATTTCTTTGTCACTATGAGTAAGTGCTTCTGAAATGGCCTCAAGAGAAAAACCTGCTTGTTTAGCAAGATGTTGGAATTTATGAGGCCCTTGATGGATATTATTTTTCTTCATAGTATGTTATGTTATAATGCAGATACGATATGAAAAAATTAAGATATCTCTTTAAATTTTGTAAATGTCACTTTGTGTGAACATGAGTGAATTTGAGTTTAGAGAATGATAGGAGATGGTTTACAATGATAAGTTTAGAGTTGATGTCTGAAGAAAATAGCATAGATGTTTATTCTTTTGAAAAAGAAAATAGAGAGTATTTTGAGCGAAGTTTACCTCCTAGACCAGCTCACTATTTTGATTCAGAAAGTTTTAAAGAAATTACAAGGGAATTGTTAAGGGAACAAGAGAATCATGATGTCTACATGCATCTTATTAGAGATGCACAAGGTGTTATGGTTGGAAGAATCAATTTAAGTGTTTTAGGGAAGGATAGAAAAACAGCAGAACTTGGATATAGGATTGGAGAAAATGTTACTAATTTAGGATATGCCAGCGAAGCGGTTAAACTCGTTTTAGAAAAGGCCTTTACTACTTATGGTTTACATAAGATTATCGCGGGGACGGCAACGTACAATCTGGCTTCTCAGAGAGTGCTTTTAAAAAATGGTTTTACCTTTAGTAAAATCATAGAAAATGACTTTCAAATGAATAACGAGTGGATTAATACGGCAGTATTTGAGATAAGGAATCTATAGCATCATCATTACCAGCCGTTTGCCAAACCTCAACATTTCTAGTAGACATTCGTCTACTTTTTTATATGATAAATTGCAAGAATAAGTGCAACATCTACTCTAACTCCTCCACTAGAGCTTCATAAACCAGGTCTTAAGAAAACTCGTAAAGCTTCACAATTCTCAAAACGTTAATTCGTTGCTGGGAAGCACAATACAAACGAAAATACTTTGCAACTTGCAAGGTGTTTTTTTGTATGAGAACTGGCGGTACACAATTAGGCTAGCTCTAGCGACTTTAGTCGCATAGAGATATGCTATGCATAGTTGCCCCAAGAAAATAAGCGAAGTGACATTTGATTGGATGGCAACCACTGCACTCAAAACGTTAATCAATACGATTATATCAACGTTTCAACGTACTCACAGGTTTGCCCTAGGGGTGCTTTTTTGTATAGATTTCTGAAAAATTGTTCAAAATCTTACTAGAGTTTTGTCTTCATCTTGAAATTCTTACAACAATGTGATATATTTATAACAGATAAGGTGTGATGTATTTATAACACGACGAAAAGAGGTGACGAAAATGACAATGTCGAAGAACTTAAAGATAATCCTTTATATCGCTAGCATGCTTATTGTTGTATGTTTAGTTTTATTGCTTGGGAATCACCTACCGATTCTAGCAAAAGGTGCTATTATGACGATGTCTTGGCTTCCTACGTATTTGGCTTGTACGATGCTATCGGTCCTCTCAAAATCAACCTATCAAAAGAAAGAGAAAAATATGTTTGGGATTACTGCAAAATTATATACAGTGCTTGTATTTCTCTCGTCCTCGATTTATACTATTGGAGTTTGGCTTCTAACTCCTGGTTCTTTGATTAAGAATATAATGTTAGGAATTGGATTAAGTGTTCAGTTGTTATTAATGTTTTACTTCTTATTCAAGAGAATTAATGAAGAACCCGATGAACGATTTTATAGAAATATTGCAAAGTCCTCTTCCATTTTGTTTACAATAGCAATCTTTATATTATTGGGAATTGCAACCTTGATAGCCGTCTGTAAAGTTTTTGTTTTGAATGCTGGATTTCTTTATATTTTGGTGGCTTTTTTACTCTTATTATTTGCCATTACTTACTTTATCACTGAAAAAAGGGGATGAAATATGGCGAAAGAAAGTAAAATAAAGACTAACTTGAAAGAAGTAAGGGAAGCTTATGGGATGACTCAACAAGATTTAGCAGATCAAGTAGGAATACGGAGAGAAACGATTGTTCATTTAGAAAATAATCGCTACAACCCTTCGTTGGAAATGGCTTTAAAAATAGCACAAGTCTTTAATAAACAAGTGGAAGAACTATTTCGTCTGAAATAAGAGAAGTAAAACAATCCAATTGATTTGTGTATCAGTTTTTTGGGAACTCGTTATTCTGAAGTGAGGTATTGGTAAGAGGGAGTGTTTTCAAAGGAATTTTCTTGACTTCACCTTAGTTAAAACGCTTTCAAAAATAAGATAATAGTTTATTTTTCAAGCATTTTAACCCAATAATAGAACTTTTTAGGCCAAAATGCTTTCAAAAACGCTAATGTTTCTCTAATCTATTCAATTTTGAGGTCTTGTATATTATGTATTTATCATCCAAAAATACCAGAAAATAAGTAGGTGCGATAATTTGAAAGTTGATATTGTTCTATACCTCAAATAACTTAGATTTGGTCATTTTATAGGACTCTTCTAGCCATTGTTTTTTATGATAACGAATGTATATTTTACAAATTATGCTTTTATATATGATTTAAATTTGTATTTAAACTTAGTAGAGGACATAATAAATTACCTAAAATAACATTAAAATTAAAAATGATTAATTATTACTATTTGGTAACACGCTTCAAAAACCCTTTGTTTGTAGGAATTGTAGGATATATTAAAAATTTAAAAAAGTTTTTAAAAATTGTTGACATATCTCTAAATAGTGTTATAATCTATAGATGTCAGGGAGGTCCTGATACTAAATATATAATAATCCATTAGAGGAGAAACAATTATGAAAAAAGTATTGCTTACATCAGCTGCAGTTCTTGCAGTATTCGCCGCAGCAGCTCCTGCATTCGCTAACAACGAAGGTAACGTTCACACAGGAAACCTTGATAACAAAACAGAAGTAACTGGTAAAGACTTCTTCTCAAACGAGACTGATGGTCTTACTCAAGCTGCTAAAGATGGTCTTAACAACGTTGACGCAGATTCAACTAAACAAAAATTTGAAGATGCTGGTGAACACATCGAACCAAAACGTGATGCTAACGGAAACATCATCAAAGACGAATTTGTAGTTACTGATAAAGCTAACGCTAACAAAGACGCTAAAGAAGAAGCTAAAGCTGTTAAAGCTGCAGAACAAAAAGCTCCAGCAGCAGCAAAAGCTGACGCTAAAGCTCTTCCAAACACAGCAGCTGTTAAATAATTAACTGCTATTGCTAAAAAGAATATCACTGGGGCTAGTGCTTCGGTGATATTTTTCTATGGATAAAGAAAAGGATTTGACATTTCATGAGTAATCATAACCGTAAATCTACTGGATCTCGTAAAAAACTGATTGCTGGGATTTCGGCCTTAGTCATTGCTGCTTTGGCTGTCTTCCTTGGCTTCCAGTTTATGTCTCCAACAGCATCATCCTCTAATGGTGTTAAGAGTGTTTTAACGACTAAAAAAGCAAACACTTATAAAGTTTCAGATGAGGAGAAAGCCTACCTCAAAAATAAATTTGATGGTCTTGAGGCAACAAACCCTGATACTATCGCTTATGTCTATGCACCAGGGACTAAATTGGATGAGCCGGTTGTTCAAACAACGGACAATTCAACCTATTTAGATAAAACATTCGATGGAGGAAACGTTCCATATTTGGGAACTGTCTTCATGGATACAGACAATAAGAAAGATTTCAGCGATCGTTTGACTTGGCTCTTCGGTCATGCTCGAGGAAGTAAGGTTGCTGATAGTCGTATGTTCAACGACGTTAACTACTATAGTGATCAGTCATTCTTTGACAAACACAAATATGTTGTTATTGAGACACCTCAACGTAAGTACTATTACGAAGCACTTGCTATGGTAATTGTGCCTGAAGACACAGCTTTCTATCGTACATCATTTGAAAGCGATAAAGACTTTAAACAACAGTTGGATATTATCTATGATCAAGCAAGTGTTAAAAACAAGGATTTGAAGGTTAGTGCTTCAGATAAATACCTTGTTCTTTCGACTTGTCGTGAGGAAGACGAAACAATTCGTGCCAATCTCTACTTACGTCAAATTCCAGACTCTGAAATGTCTGATTTTGTAGCTAAACACGGTAAAGATTTGGAATACACACCAACACGCTAATCATTAACAAAACTCTACTTCATACTGAAGTAGAGTTTTTATCTTGTCTAAGAAAACTGATCTTTTCAATCGTCGTGGAATTGAGATGTAACCGTTTATTAATCTTTTTTATCATCAATGGATAAGTTTTTTTGGTACACTAGAAGTATGAAAAAGGAGAGTATTATGAAACAGAGCCAGGCTAAAAAGCGTGACAATGCGATGACTAATAAGATTTTGATGGGGTTAATTGCTCTTGTCTTAGGTTTGCTTTTTCTTGAGATTTTAATTGTTCATAGTAAGAATGAACAGCAAAAGAATGCCTCGAACCAGGTACAGACAGCACGTATCATGGCCAATGGGGACTTGCTCTATCATGACGGTCTCTATATGAGTGCCCTACAGGCAGACGGTAGCTATGATTTTACGGAGAATTTTACTTATGTGAAGCCGTGGTTAAAACAGGCTGATTTGGTTTTGGGTGATTTTGAGGGAACGATCAATCCTGACTATCCCTTGTCGGGTTATCCTCTGTTTAATGCTCCTCAGTCAGTGACCGCAGCTATTAAGGATGCTGGCTATGATGTTATGGATTTGGCTCATAATCATATCTTGGATTCTGGTTTAGAGGGAGCTTTTACAACAGCTGATGCTTTTAAAGAGGTGGGCATTGATCCTGTTGGTGTTTATGAAAAGCCGGTGCGTGATAAGGCACCACTCCTCATCAAGAATATTAATGGTATCAAGGTTGCAATACTTTCCTATGCTTATGGTTACAATGGCCTAGAGTCGAACTTGACGGATAAAGAGGTTGCAGACCACTTATCGAATTTGGATGAAAAACGTATGAAAGCTGAGATTCAGCGTGCAGAAAAAGAAGCAGATATCACGGTTATCATGCCTCAGATGGGTGTTGAATATCGTTTGGAACCGACAGATGAACAGGTCAAACTCTATCATAAGATGATTGATTGGGGTGCCGATATTATCTTTGGAGGTCATCCTCATGTGGTTGAGCCTTCTGAGGTGGTTAAAAAGGATGGACAGCAAAAACTCATTATTTACTCAATGGGGAATTTCATCTCTAACCAGCGCATAGAGACTATGGATGGTGTGGATAGTGCAGAGTGGACAGAGAGGGGTGTCTTAATGGATGTCACTCTTGAGAAAAAGAATGGTCAAACCACGATTAAGACAGCTCAAGCACATCCGACTTGGGTTAACCGTACGCCTAAAGGAACAACTTCGCCAGAGGGGTATCCTTTGTATACTTACCAAACTTATATTTTAGAGGATTTCATTAAAGGTGGTAAATATAGAAATAAACTAGATGAAGAGACCAAAGAACGTATCGATACTGCCTATAAAGAAATGAATGCCCATGTTAATTTAAAATGGAAATAAAGCTAAGATATCGCCTAAATTTGGCGGTATTTTTTGTTTATCGACAAGTTACCCACAGACTTATCCACAGGTGTGGATAAGTCTGTTAACTATGTTGAATATTGATTTTTCAAGGATTTAATAGAAAGAAATTATTTAGGTTGTGAACAAGTTTATCCACAAGTAGTTAGGTCAAAGAGAGGATGTTTTTATAAACGATAATGATTAAATGTTGTTGAAACATTCGTCTTTTTTAAGAAAAAAGAGGCAATTTTTATAAAAAATAGCATTTTTAATCAAAATATGCTAAAATTATACAAAATAAAATGATGGAGGCTTCTCATGAAAGCAATTATTACAGTTGTAGGTAAGGACAAGGCAGGTATTGTTGCGGGTGTTGCGACTAAGGTGGCAGAACTTGGTTTGAATATTGATGATATTACTCAAACAGTCCTTGATGAATTCTTTACCATGATGGCGGTTGTATCATCGGAAGATAAGAAAGATTTTACACACCTACGTGCTGAATTAGAAGCTTTTGGTGAATCATTGAACGTCAAAATTAACATCCAAAGCTCAGCGATCTTTGATGCTATGCACAACTTGTAAGATAGGAGTAGTTTAAAATGGATATTAAACAGGTTACAGAAACCATTGCCATGATTGAGGAACAGAATTTTGATGTTCGTACCATTACCATGGGAATCTCACTCCTAGACTGTATCGATTCAGATATCGATAAGGCAGCGGAAAAAGTATATAACAAGATTGTATCTAAGGCTAAGGATTTGGTAACTGTTGGCGACGAGATTGCGGCTGAACTTGGTATTCCGATTGTTAATAAACGTGTATCTGTTACTCCGATTTCAATCATCGGTGCGGCAACAGATGCTACAGACTATGTACCTTTTGCGAAGGCGCTTGACCGAGCAGCTAAGGAAATCGGCGTTAACTTTATTGGTGGTTTCTCTGCGCTCGTTCAAAAGGGTTACCAAAAAGGTGATGAGATTCTTATCAATTCTATTCCACGTGCGCTTGCTGAGACTGATTTTGTCTGTTCGTCTGTCAACATTGGTTCAACAAAGACCGGTATTAACATGACAGCAGTACGTGACATGGGACGTATCATCAAAGAGGCTTCTCAGGCAGATCCAATGGGTCCAGGTAAATTGGTTGTCTTTGCCAATGCGGTTGAAGATAATCCATTTATGGCAGGTGCCTTCCACGGTGTTGGTGAGGCTGATGTTGTAATCAATGTTGGGGTTTCAGGTCCTGGTGTTGTGCAACGTGCAGTTGAGAAAGTTCCAGGCGAAAGTTTCGATGTTTTAGCTGAAACAGTTAAGAAGACTGCCTTCAAAATCACACGTGTTGGTCAGTTGGTTGGTCAAATGGCCAGTGAACGTCTTGGTGTCGAGTTCGGTATTGTAGATTTGTCTCTTGCGCCAACACCAGCAGTTGGTGATTCAGTAGCCCGTGTCCTTGAAGCGATGGGTCTTGAAGTTGTTGGTACACATGGTACTACTGTAGCTCTAGCTCTTCTTAATGACCAAGTTAAAAAAGGTGGTATCATGGCATGTAATCAAGTTGGTGGTTTGTCAGGTGCCTTTATTCCAGTTTCTGAAGATGAGGGGATGATTGCGGCTGTTAAATCTGGTCATATCAACCTTGAAAAATTGGAAGCTATGACAGCTATCTGTTCTGTTGGTTTAGACATGATTGCTATTCCTGCTGATACGCCAGATACAACAATCGCGGCCATGATTGCTGATGAAGCGGCTATCGGTGTCATTAACCAGAAAACAACAGCTGTTCGTATCATTCCTTATGGTAAGGAAGGTGACATGTTGGAACTTGGAGGTCTTCTTGGTTATGCACCAGTAATGAAGGTAAACAAGGCTTCATCGGCTGACTTCATTGCGCGTGGTGGTCAAATCCCAGCTCCTGTTCACAGCTTTAAAAACTAAGCGGATGATAAATGCTTTGCCAATTGGTAAGGCATTTTCTGATGGTCTCGTTGGCTAGATAGTCGAGGGGATTTGTGCTATAATGAATTCAAAAAATGACGGAAAGAAGGGGTGCTATGAGTAAGGTTAAGTTGTATATTGCGAGACACGGCAAAACGATGTTTAACACCATTGGTCGTGCACAAGGTTGGTCTGATAGCCCTTTGACCCCGTTCGGTGAAGAAGGTATTCGTGAATTGGGGGTAGGTCTGAAAGCAGCAGGTATCCCTTTCAAGGCTGCATATTCTAGTGATTCAGGTCGAACGATTCAAACCATGGATATCATTTTACGTGAGACTGGTTTGGAAACTATTCCTTATAAACGTGACAAACGTATTCGTGAGTGGTGTTTTGGTAGTTTAGATGGTGGCTATGACGGTGAACTTTTCTACGGTGTGCTACCGAGAACAGATGCTTTTCAAGGTAAAGATTTGCATGAGGTAACTTATCCTGAGCTTGCACAAGGTATCCTTGATGTGGATACAGCTGGTTGGGCAGAGCCTTGGGAAGTACTCAGAAAACGTATTTTAGAGGGATTCACAGCTATTGCAGAAGATCTTGAAAGGTCTGGTGGCGGTAATGCTATCGTCGTTAGTCACGGCATGACCATTGCAACCTTTGCTTGGTTAATTGATCCTTCTGTCGAGCATCCTTCATTGGACAACGGTTCGGTTACTGTTGTTGCTTATGAAAATGGTAAATTTACATTAGAAGCACTTGGCGATATGACTTATCGTCAGGTTGGGCGAGAGATAATAGAAAAAGAAAATGGTAAAAAATAACTATCCAAGTCGCCGTCAGGCGAAAAAGCAAACCAACTGGTTTTTGGTTATCAGTAGTGTCTTGATTGCAATGCTTTTGGTTGTAGCAGGACTTTATTCAGTATTTGGTGTTAGTCATACGGTTCAACAAACCAATGAATCATCAGTGACAAAAAGCAGCAAACAAGCTGCCAATGCGACTCAAAGCAAGGATACCAAGGGTCTGCCCGATGTATCACCTAAAGACTGGGAATTGCTTTTGGTAAATCGAGATCATAAGTCTAAGGAACTTAACCCTGAGATTACTGATGTCGACGGTGTTTCTGTAGATGCGAGAATCGCTAAGGCTGTTAAGGAGTTTTTAGCGGCTGCTCAAGAAATTGATCCAAGTTATCACTTGATTTCGGGTTACCGTAGTGTTGCTTATCAGACAGAACTTTATAACAGCTATGTTCAGCAGGAAATGGCTGCTGATCCAAGTTTGACAGAAGCTCAAGCTGAGAAAAAAGTTCAAACTTATTCACAACCACCAGGAGCGAGTGAACACCAGACGGGTCTTGCGATTGACATGAGTACTGTAGATAGCTTAAATGAAGCGGATCCTGATACTGTAGCTAAAGTCAAAGAGTTGGCGCCTAAATATGGCTTTGTTCTTCGTTTCCCAGATGGTAAAACATCGTCAACGGGTGTAGGTTATGAGGACTGGCATTTCCGTTATGTTGGTAAAGAATCAGCAGAGTATATGACCAAGCATAACTTAACCTTGGAAGAATATTTGGCATTATTAAAGGAGAAAGCTAAGTGAGACGACGTTTTAAACTAAAAGCCTTCATAACCTTAGTTGCTGTTTTCGCTTTAGGTATTCTCTTACCTTTAATTCTTCATGCGTCAACAGATGATAACGCTCGCTCGGTAAAGGTTGCTTACACGCAACAAGAATTTATTGAGACCTTAGCTCCAACAGCGCAAAAGATGTCTAAAAACTATGGTGTGCCTGCGTCTATTCTCCTTAGTCAAGCAGCATATGAGTCGAATTATGGTAGTAGCCTTTTGTCGGTCAAATACCATAACTTATACAGTCTAGTCGCTCAACCTGGTCAAGAACGTATTCGCTTAAAGGATAGTATCTACAGTAAAGGTAAATGGCAATACCAAAAGGTAGATTTTGCAGTTTTTAAGGATTGGTCAAGTTCTATGATGACTTATTTAGAAGAGCTTCGTCAAGGAACGTGGGGCGAGTCAACCTATAAAGAGGTGGCAGGAACGACGAGTTATAAAGTTGCGGCAGAAAAACTACAAGCTGCAGGTTTTAGCAGTGATCCAGATTACGCCAAACACCTCATCTCTATTATCGAGACCTATCATTTGTCAAAATATGATTGATAAGATTAGAGTACCTCTGAGGTGCTCTTTTTTTGATTTTCTAGGTCTTAAGATGTATTTTTAGCACTCTTGCAAAAAGAGTGCTAATTTTTTTGGTTTTTTGGGTTGACATGTTCAAGTTTAGGTGTATAATAGAATTATAAGTTAGCAGTCGGTGCGTAAGAGTGCTAATAAATAGAAATGAGGTGACATCGTGATTACGCAAAGGCAAAACACTATTTTGAATTTGATAGTTGAGATGTTCACTCGTACACATGAACCAGTTGGTTCTAAAGCATTACAAGATTCAATTGATTCAAGTTCAGCGACCATTCGTAATGACATGGCCAAGCTAGAGAAAATGGGATATCTTGAAAAGGCTCATACTTCTAGTGGACGTATGCCAAGCCGAGCAGGTTTCCAGTATTTTGTCGCTAATTCTTTGAATCTTGATACGATTGATGAACAAGATGTTTATCAAGTGGTTAAAGCTTTTGACTTTGAAGCTTTTAAACTTGAAGATATCTTGGATGCAGCGGCAAAGCTGCTGGCAGAAATGACAGGATGCACAGCAGTGATTCAAGATGTGGAACCGACACGACAACGTCTGACTGGATTTGACATTGTTCATCTATCCAATCACGACGCTTTAGCGGTTCTTACTCTAGATGAATCTAAGCCTGTGACAGTTCAGTTTGCTATTCCAAAGAATTTCTTGTCTAGTGATTTGGAAATTCTTCATAAGCTTGTTCAAGAACGTTTTTTGGGAAACACTGTCTTAGATATCCATTACCGATTGAGAACTGAGATTCCTCAGATTGTGCAAAAGTATTTCAAGATAACAGATAATGTTCTAGATTTGTTTGATTATATCTTTTCACAACTTTTTAAGGAATTGATTTTCATCGAAGGTAAGGTTGCATCACTGACCTATGCCGACTTAAAAACCTATCAATTTTTGGACAATCCACAACATGTGGCACTTGAGCTTCGATCAGCTATCTCCGATGATGAAGTGACCAAGATTTCGGTTGCAGAATCAACTGAAGAAGCGCTTGCAAATGTCACAGTTATGAGTCATAAATTCCTGATTCCTTATCGTGGGATGGCGCTCATGCATGTGATTGGCCCAGTTGAAATGGATTATCGTCGCATGGTTAGTTTGGTCAATGTTATTAGTAGAGTTTTGGTTATGAAGTTGACGGATTATTACCGTTACCTCAATAGTAACCATTATGAAGTTAGCTAAGATATAACATTTAAAAAGTATAGAAAGAGGTGTATGCCTTGACTGAAGATATTAAAAAAGAAGAAGTGAAAGAAGAGGAAGCTACGGGGACAACTGAAGAAGTTGTAGAGGAAGTAAGCGAACCTTCTGAACTTGAAGAAGCCCAAGCGCGTGCCGAAGAATTTGAAAACAAATACCTTCGTGCCCATGCAGAAATGCAAAACATTCAGCGCCGTTCTAATGAAGAACGTCAACAATTGCAAAAGTATCGTAGCCAAGATTTGGCAAAAGCAATTTTGCCATCACTTGATAACCTTGAACGCGCTCTTGCCGTTGAGGGCTTGACTGATGATGTCAAAAAAGGTTTGGAAATGGTGCAAGAAAGTTTAGTGCATGCTCTTAAAGAGGAAGGGATTGAAGAAATTCCAGCAGATGGTGATTTCGATCATAACTTCCACATGGCTATTCAAACAATGCCTGCAGATGATGAACATCCAGCAGATACGATTGCACAAGTTTTCCAAAAAGGGTATAAACTCCACGAACGCGTCTTACGCCCAGCTATGGTAGTTGTATATAATTAATTGAAAACTTGTCCGAAATGACAGAAAACTATGAATGAAAGATAAAAAAGCAAAATAGAAATTAAGTAAAAAGGGGAAAAACATATGTCTAAAATCATTGGTATTGACTTAGGTACAACAAACTCAGCAGTAGCAGTTCTTGAAGGAACTGAATCAAAAATTATCGCAAACCCAGAAGGTAACCGCACAACTCCATCTGTTGTGTCATTCAAAAATGGTGAAATCATCGTTGGTGACGCTGCAAAACGTCAAGCAGTAACAAACCCAGATACAATCATCTCTATCAAATCTAAGATGGGTACTTCTGAAAAAGTTTCTGCAAACGGTAAAGAATACACACCGCAAGAGATTTCAGCTATGATTCTTCAATATTTGAAAGGTTATGCTGAAGATTACCTTGGTGAAAAAGTAACTAAAGCAGTTATCACAGTTCCTGCTTACTTCAACGATGCGCAACGTCAAGCAACAAAAGATGCTGGTAAAATCGCTGGTCTTGAAGTAGAACGTATCGTCAACGAACCAACAGCAGCAGCCCTTGCTTACGGTTTGGATAAGACTGATAAAGAAGAAAAAATCTTGGTATTCGACCTTGGTGGAGGTACATTCGACGTATCTATCCTTGAACTTGGTGACGGTGTCTTTGACGTATTGGCAACTGCAGGGGATAACAAACTCGGTGGTGATGACTTCGACCAAAAAATCATCGACCACATGGTTGAAGAATTCAAGAAAGAAAATGGAATCGACTTGTCAACAGACAAGATGGCTCTTCAACGTTTGAAAGACGCAGCTGAAAAAGCTAAGAAAGACCTTTCTGGTGTTACTTCAACACAAATCAGCTTGCCATTCATCACTGCTGGTGAGGCTGGACCTCTTCACTTGGAAATGACATTGACTCGTGCGAAATTCGATGATTTGACTCGTGATCTTGTAGAACGTACGAAAACTCCAGTTCGTCAAGCCCTTTCAGATGCAGGTTTGAGCTTGTCAGATATTGACGAAGTCATCCTTGTCGGTGGTTCAACTCGTATTCCTGCCGTTGTAGAAGCTGTTAAAGCTGAAACTGGTAAAGAACCAAATAAATCAGTTAACCCTGATGAAGTAGTTGCTATGGGTGCTGCTATCCAAGGTGGTGTTATTACTGGTGATGTCAAAGACGTTGTCCTTCTTGATGTAACTCCATTGTCACTTGGTATCGAAACAATGGGTGGAGTGTTCACAAAACTCATCGACCGCAACACTACAATTCCAACATCTAAGTCACAAGTCTTCTCAACTGCAGCAGACAACCAACCAGCCGTTGATATCCACGTTCTTCAAGGGGAACGCCCAATGGCAGCAGATAACAAGACTCTTGGACGTTTCCAATTGACTGATATCCCAGCTGCACCTCGGGGTATCCCACAAATCGAAGTTACTTTCGATATTGATAAGAACGGTATCGTATCTGTTAAAGCTAAAGATCTTGGAACTCAAAAAGAACAAACAATTGTCATCCAATCTAACTCTGGTTTGACAGACGAAGAAATTGAAAAGATGATGAAAGATGCTGAAGCAAATGCTGAAGCAGATGCAAAACGTAAAGAAGAAGTAGATCTTCGTAACGAAGTTGACCAAGCTATCTTTGCAACTGAAAAGACAATCAAAGAAACAGAAGGTAAAGGCTTCGACACAGAACGTGATGCTGCTCAATCAGCCCTTGATGACCTTAAGAAAGCTCAAGAATCAGGCAATCTTGATGACATGAAAGCTAAATTGGAAGCTCTTAACGAAAAAGCTCAAGCTCTTGCGGTTAAACTTTACGAACAAGCTGCAGCAGCACAACAAGCTCAAGCAGGAGCAGAAGGTGCACAAACAGCAGATAACTCAGGCGACGATGTCGTAGACGGAGAGTTTACTGAAAAATAAGATGCAAAGCTCGTTAAAACCTCATAGTGAAAATAGGAGATTCGACGCAGAAACTTTAGTTTCTAGGAAGATTTATCTTTTTCACCAAGAGGTTAGGGCGTGCTCAATTCTGACTAATTGGTAAATGATAGTAAGAAATCCAGAGGTTGCAACCCAGCCTCTGTTTTTCGGTAAAATAGAGGATGTTGCGTATGAAAAAAGTACTTTGTATCATTTATCCTAATTTTTCTCTTTATGAGATAACCGCTTTAACAAGTACTTTAGCTTTGTCTTTTGGTGTCACGATTGATTATGCCGCTTCAGATCATTCGATGGTGGTCTCTGAGGATGGCTTACCCTGTCAACCGACCAAAACATTGGATCAAATCCGTATAGAAGAGTATTCTTGTGTGATTTTGCCAGGAATGGTTAACATTGGACCTGCTCTACAGGATGAAAAATTGATATCGTTTTTGAGGGAGCTTGGTGAGCAAGATGTCTTAATTGCAGCCATTTCTTCAGCCCCCCTTTTATTAGCCAAAGCAGGCTTGTTGAAGGACACGAAATTTACAGGTGGAATTTGGCAAAACTTCTTTGACTATTTTGAATTTCTTCCTCGTGAGAATTTCCAACCGAAAGTCCTTGTGCAAGATAAACAGATCATTACGGCTATAGGATTCGCACATCAAGAGTTTGCAAGGAAAGTGATTCTAAGTCTAGGGTTGGCAGAAAATACGGGCAACTATTTTAAAGAAAAAAACGAGTACGCTGAAGAGGATTTGTTATTTACTCTATCAGATGAAGAGTTTGATCAAGTGAAGCGAAGTATAGAAAACATCCTCTAAAGATTTACATAAAAATTATAGAAAGGAACAAAGAGTGTTCGAGAAATTGAACACGAGCGGAAAGCTAGGAAATTAGATAAACCTCCTAAGAAATCAGGATTTTTTGTCGGTTTCCTAAATTTCAGTTGCTTTCTGTTCGCTCTTAGTATCTTGTATGAACAATACCGAATATTACGATCGTCTTGGGGTATCTAAGGATGC
The DNA here is from genome assembly GCF_001837325.1 of Streptococcus sp. HMSC065H07. Taxonomy (NCBI): domain Bacteria; kingdom Bacillati; phylum Bacillota; class Bacilli; order Lactobacillales; family Streptococcaceae; genus Streptococcus; species Streptococcus sp. HMSC065H07. The sequence goes on along the minus strand of NZ_KV832030.1, from coordinate 3,379 downwards.
CTCTCAAGATGAAATCAAACGTGCCTATCGTAAGATGTCTAAGAAATACCACCCAGACATTAATAAAGAACCAGGTGCGGAAGAAAAATATAAAGAGGTCCAAGAGGCCTACGAAACTCTAAGTGATGACCAAAAACGTGCAGCCTATGACCAATACGGACCAGATGGTGCGAATGGTTTTGGTGGTCAAGGAGGCTTTGGAGGCTTCGATGGTGGTGCAGGCTTTGGAGGTTTTGAGGATATCTTCTCTAGCTTCTTTGGTGGTGGTGCTACTCGTAACCCTAATGCTCCACGTCAAGGTGATGATCTTCAGTACCGTGTCAACCTAAGCTTCGAAGAGGCGATTTTTGGTGCCGAAAAAGAAGTGCACTATAATCGTGAAGCGACATGTAAGACATGTTCAGGATCTGGTGCAAAACCTGGAACAAGCCCTGTAACTTGTGGTCGCTGTCATGGTCAAGGGGTTATCAATGTTGATACGCAAACGCCACTTGGTATGATGCGTCGTCAAGTAACCTGTGATGTCTGTCATGGAACAGGTCAAGAAATTAAAGAGCCATGTCAAACTTGTCATGGAACAGGACATGAAAAACAAAGCCACAAAGTATCTGTCAAGATTCCAGCAGGTGTTGAAACAGGTCAACAAATCCGTCTTGCTGGTCAAGGTGAAGCTGGTTTCAATGGTGGTCCTTATGGAGACCTCTTTGTAATCATCAATGTTAATCCAAGCGATAAATTTACGCGTGATGGATCAACGATTTACTATACACTTAATATTTCCTTTGTCCAAGCAGCTCTTGGTGACACTGTCGAAGTACCAACGGTTCACGGAAATGTTGAGATGACCATCCCAGCAGGAACTCAAACAGGCAAAACTTTCCGTCTAAAAGGAAAGGGTGCTCCACGTCTTCGTGGAGGTTCACAAGGAGACCAACACGTTACAGTTAAGATTGTAACTCCTACGAAGCTAAATGATGCTCAAAAAGAAGCTCTCCTTGCATTCGCCAAAGCAAGTGGTGATGAAAAAATCGCACCACAGAAAAAAGGTTTCTTCAATAAAGTAAAGGATGCCTTAGAAGATTTATAAAGGAAGGACGCTTAATGCGTCTTTTTCTTTACGCCAAAAACTGTATGGGGTCAGTTGGCGATTGACCTACTTTTTATCCTTAAAAAAATCTGATATGATAATTCTATGGTTAGATACAAAGCGACAATTTCCTATGATGGTACACTTTTCTCAGGTTTTCAAAGACAACCAAATGCACGTTCCATTCAAGAAGAACTTGAAAAGACTCTCTTACGGTTAAATAGCGGTACACCTGTCACCGTTCATGGAGCGGGTCGTACAGATGCAGGTGTTCATGCCTATGGACAAGTTATCCACTTCGATTTGCCTCAGGAGCGGGATCCAGAGAAGTTACGTTTTGGTTTAGATACGCAATGTCCAGATGATATTGATGTTGTTAGTATCGAACTTGTATCGGAGGAATTCCATGCGCGATACAACAAGCACAGTAAAACTTATGAGTTCCTAGTAGATGCAGGGCGACCTAAGAACCCCATGATGCGTAATTATGCGACCCACTATCCCTACCCTCTAAGTTTAGCACCTATGCAGGAGGCTGCTAAGGGTTTGGTCGGTACACATGATTTTACAGGCTTCACAGCTTCAGGAACTTCTGTAGAAAATAAAGTACGCACAATTACCCAGGCTAGTGTATCTATCGATGAGAAAACTGGATTTTATATCTTTACTTTTTCTGGTAATGGTTTTCTCTATAAGCAAGTTAGAAATATGGTTGGCACCTTGTTGAAGATTGGCAATGGTCGCATGCCTGTTTCGCAAGTTAAGACAGTGTTAGAAAGTCGTGACCGTAATCTTGCAGGACCAACGACAGCTGGTAATGGTTTGTATTTAAAGGAGATACGATATGAGTAATGAGTTGATTTTAGCGATTTCAGGGAATGATATTTTTAGTGGTGGCGGACTTCATGCAGATTTAGCGACATTTACCACAAATAAACAGCATGGATTTGTGGCTCTTACCTGTCTAACAGCTATGACTGAGAATGGTTTTGAGGTCATTCCGGTTGATACTAATGTTTTTAAACAACAACTTGATTCACTAAAAGATGTCCCCTTCTCAGCAATTAAAATTGGTTTGTTGCCTAACGTTGAGATCGCAGAATTAACGTTGGATTTTGTTAAAAATCATTCTGATATTCCAATTGTCTTGGATCCCGTTTTAGTATGTAAGGAGACTCATGACGTTGAAGTTTCTCAACTACGTGATGAATTGGTTAAAATTTTCCCTTATATCACGGTTATCACTCCGAACTTACCTGAAGTCGAACTGCTTATAGATAGAAAGGTCAAGACTCTTGATGATATGAAGCATGCGGCTAGCTATCTCAATGAATTAGGAGCTAAGACTGTCGTTGTCAAAGGTGGAAACCGCTTGGATGGTAATAAAGCGATAGATGTCTTTTATGATGGAGCAGATTACAAATTGTTTGAGGAAGTTGTGTTGGATAAAAACAATACCGGTGCAGGATGTACATTTGCTTCAAGTATAGCTAGTGAATTAGTTAAAGGATGTTCAGAAACTGAAGCTGTGGCAAATGCTAAAGCCTTTGTTTATGAATCAATTAAACAATCAAATGAATTTGGAGTAGTTCAATATGCAAAATAAGAAAACAAAAGAGCTAACATTATTAGCGATCTTAACAGCTTTATCAGTGACCTTTGGATTCGTAGCTAAAATTCCAACTCCAACAGGGCTTTTAACTTTGGTAGATGCAGGAATCTACTTCACAGCCTTTTATCTTGGGAAGAAAGAGGGGGCAATTGTGGGCGGATTGTCTGCTTTTCTGATAGATTTGCTATCATCTGCTCCGCAATGGATGTTTATCAGTTTGTTAATCCATGGTGCACAAGGTTATTTTGCTGGCTTTAAAGGGAACTATCGTATCCTAGGTCTTCTGATTGCAGCAGTTGTGATGGTGGGTGGTTATGCACTTGCTTCAGTATTTATGTATGGAACAGGAGCTTCAATCGCAGAAGTGATTCCTAATTTCTGCCAGAATGCTTTTGGTGTAGTTGTTGGATGGGTATTGTATCAAGGATTCAAAAAAGTTCAGTCTAAAAAAGGTTAATAACATTACTAAACCCTATTGACAAGAACTAAATTGGGTGTTAAGATATAAAAGTTGTCTTAACAGACTTGCCACAAACTTGAAAAGGTTCCAAAACTTTAAAAAAGTTATTGACAAGATAAGTCAGAGATGATATTATAAATAAGCTGTTTCGGAAGGGGCGGCGAACACGAGAAGTAAAAAAACTTCAAAAAAGTGTTGACAAGTTATTCTAGATTTGCTA
>NZ_KV832029.1:66294-135867 GCF_001837325.1 Streptococcus sp. HMSC065H07 | reverse complement strand
GCAGACATTTGTGAGTTAGACAAAGAAATGTTGCCATATAGCCTCCACTACTTCAAGGAATTGATTGAGACGGGAAGAATCTCGGAAATTCGCCCTAGTGACGTTTGGTATGAGGAAAGAACTGACTTCAGTCCCAAAGCCTTGGGAACTCCTCGTGTCAGCCATGCAAATACAGGTTTTGACTTGTTACAAGGCAATGCTAAGTTCGAGGGGGAAATCCTCGGCGGTTGCCTCGAATCCCTCTACGATATTTTTGACAACTCTCTACACGCAGATAGCACAGACCTCTGCCAAAAATACAAACTTTTCCCTGACTTATCCGACTGGGAAGGAAAGATTCTATTGCTAGAAACAAGTGAAGAAAAGCCTGAACCTGATGATTTCAAAAAAATGTTGCAAACTTTAAAAGAAACTGGGATATTTGAGGTCGTCAGTGGACTCTTGGTCGGGAAACCTATGGATGAAACCTTCTATGACGACTATAAAGAGGCACTATTGGATATCATTGATAGCAATATCCCAATTGTCTATAATCTGAATGTCGGACACGCAACTCCAAGAGCGATTGTTCCCTTTGGAGTCCACGCCCATGTAGATGCAAAGAAGCAAGTCATTCGCTTTGACTATAACAAAGAAAGCTGAGATAAGACTCTCAGCTTTTTTTAGAAAGTAGGAGTATCTTAGTTGCTATAAAGCATGACACTTTAAGTGGATAATACTCCTGTATTTCTAAGTTCATCCAGTCTATCAGATTGATTGAGACTCAAGGGAGTGGGACAAGGAACAATTTTTAAAAAGTTGTTCGGTCCTACTCCCTTTTTTCCTATTTTATAGTCTCTTTATTTGTGATAATATAGTATAGTGAAAAAAACTAGACTGGAATAACTTTACTCTTTTGGAGTTTTATGTGACAGCGATGAATAGAGACAATCTAAGCGGATGCCTGCTTGGAGCTATAGTCAAGAAAACTCAAAATGAGGAATGAGGCTAGAAGGGAAATTGTTATGAGAAAAAAAGCGATTGGTATTGATTTAGGGACAACGAATTCCGTTATGGCTGTTGTTCGTGAAGATGTGCCAGAGATTATTCCGATGGGGACGAATGACGATCAGGTCTTACGTTCAGCGGTTTACTTCTCAAATATTAGTGGCCAAAACCATGTATCTTTTGGTAAAGAAGCCATCGAGCGTGGGACAGAAATCGGAAGTACAGAAAATTTTAAATTTGACTTCAAACGTGACATCGGGCGTCCGATTGCTAGTGATACACCAGACCACACACGTGTCAATTCTATTATTCTTTCGGCCTTGGTTTTGAACGAATTCCGTAAACGCGCCTATGTCGTTGGTCAGGAGATGGGACAAGCAGACGGTATCAAGGATGCTGTCATCACCGTGCCTGCCTACTTTACGTCAGATCAACGTGCGGCAACGAAGAATGCTGGTCGTATCGCAGGATTTAACGTCTTGCGTATTATCAATGAGCCTACAGCTGCGGCCATTGCCTATGCCCACACTAAAAGTGCCCAAGGAAATGTCTTGGTCTTTGACCTTGGTGGAGGAACTTTTGATGTTACCATCATGCGCGTGGCTGATCATGCCTATGATATTTTAGCGACTGACGGGAATTCACGCCTTGGTGGGATTGACTTTGATAAGCGTCTTGTGGGCTACATCATGCAGGAGTTGGAAAAACAAGGGGTCAATATGACTAACCTTTCCGAGAAGGAAAAAATTCAACTTCAATATAAGGCTGAGCAAATTAAGACTAGTCTATCTGTGAATGACCAAGCTCTCTATGAGCATTATGTCAATGGTCAAGGTTACGGTGTCTTGATTACTCAAGCAATTTTCAATGAAATTACCTTGGACCTCCTCAAAGATACTGAAATCAAGGTACAATCTACCCTTCAAGCGTCTGGCTTGAAATGGGAAGAGATTGACCATATCCTGCTTGTGGGTGGTTCAACACGTATGCCAATGATTCGTCAAATGATTCGTTTGATGAGTGGTTTGGAACCTAAGTTTGACCTTAATCCAGACACTATCGTGGCACAGGGGGCATCTATTTTGGCGGACCTTATCGTCAATAACGAGGTTAGCTTCTCTGAGCACCAGGATGGTAAGACAACTGAGACAGACAGAGTAGTTGTCAAGGATGTGACCTCTCAGGGAATAGGTCTGCTCTTCAAGAAAAATCCAAACAAGAACTACAGCTTTGTGGGTGACTACTATAATAGTGTCGTGGTTCCACGTAACTCGGTCTTGCCTTTGGCAGTGACCAAGGACCTCTTTGCGGTCGTGGATGGACAGAGTAAGTTCAAGCTTCGTATCACAGAAGGAAATTATGAAAATCCATTTGCTGTGAAGATTTTGGGACAAGTGGAAGGACAAGTGCCACAACCTCGTCAGAAAGGCGAGCTTTTGGCACAAGTCACCTATGCCTTCGATTCAGAACAAATTGTTACCGTAACAGTGTCTGATCCTCGAAGCAATACTGTTGTGGCACGCTTTTCAGTCAACGCACAAGTCAACCAAACCCAAGAAGTGGTTAAGGAAGACTTGTCAGAACTTCAAGCTATTTTTGCTAAATTCATCTCATGATAGACTACTACAAAGCAATTGATACAGAGACAGGACAGGAAGTATCTTATTTAAGAGAGGTCAGTAACCGTATCTCTCCAGAGATGTCGGCTCAAGATTGTTTCGTGGCACTTTCCTTTTTACGTGAGGAACTGGAGGAACTTTGGACTAACGGTACCTTGGATAAAGAAGGCGAGCGTTTGCGCAGTGAGCTCTACACGATTCGCTCAATCTTTTTCTCAGACCATGAGAAGTTACAATATGACCGAAAACTTAGACAGGCTCAGAGAAAGGCTTGGGAAGTTGAGAAGGGGACGGCCGCTGATACTAGCAATGTATCAGGTAAAAAGGAAATCCCTTTTGAACCTGTTGCGGTGACTCAAACTAAAGAGTCATATCTTAAAAGTTATCTCTTTGCGGCCTTCGCCTTTGTGATTCTACTAAGCTTGATTCTCTTCTTCAATATCAATGTCATCGTTCTTATTATCGGAGCCATTCTAATTGTGGCTTTGATGTTACTTATGTCTTAGGAGATATTAATGGAAACCAATCAATTAACATTTGAACATATCTGTTTCAAATATAAGGGAAATGATAACCAGCTCTTTACAGATTTGGATGTTACTATGGAGACTGGCCAAGTTGTCGGTATCTTGGGTGCTTCTGGTTCAGGGAAAACAACCTTAACAGAGATTCTCCTTGGCCAGCTTAAACCAACCTGCCAACAATTTCGTATTTTAGAAAATGGCAAACCTGTGACTGCTGGTTCACGCTCTTGGTCCTATGTGCCCCAACAAAATCTTCTTCGTGAGTACCTCAAGGTATCTGAGACCTTTGATTTTTATGCGGACCATCATCTGAAAGGAAGTGGTAAGCTGACTAAAAAGCATCGCATTGCAGGGATTATGGATGATTTAGGGCTGACGGAATTTGCAAACAAGAAGATTTCAGAGCTTTCTGGTGGGCAAAAACGCCGTGTCTCCATTGGTATCGAGCTTCTTAGCCCTAGTCCCTACTTTATCCTTGATGAGCCGTCTTCAGGCTTGGATGCTCTTAGTGACCGTAATCTCTTACGTACCTTGAAAATTTTGGCTAAATCAGCTAACAAGTCTATTGTGGTTATTACCCACAACACAGAAAATTTGGCTATTTTTGACAAGATTATCTTCTTGTCCAAGGGACGTCCGACATTTGCAGGGACCTATGAAGAGTTGCTTTTGGAATACAAGACTAGCGATCCTTATATGATTCGTAAATATATGGATATGAATATCGCAGATGTCTACCAAGAGCTCAATGCTTCAACACGTATTTACAAGATTTAGGGAGACTTATGAACGCAGCATTACGATTAAGTTGGTATAAATTTAAACACCACTACATGGATTTTGTTAAGGTTCTTCTGGGCATTGTCGCTTTCGAAGGCTTAATCCTCTATATTCAAGACAAGGGATTTTTGAAAGATTTCGAAACAACTCGAATGACCCTCTTTCTCTTGCTTTTCTCAACCAGTCTCTTGATTGTGGTTCAAAACAGTATTTATATTTCTAAGGAACGCTCAGTCCTCAACCGTGACTTTTTCTCAGGTTTGAGTCGTTCGGCCTTTGCCTTGGCTAGTATGGGGATTCACGCCTTCTTTGCCGTTTTGGAAACTATTGTCTTTATCCTATCTTACTCTGTTTTTAGTAAGTTCTTTGACAAAGAATTTCCAGACGCTGGTCATATTTTTGGTTCCTACCGTTGGGAAGTTGGGATTACAGTGCTTCTGGTTTTCTTGGCTTCGCATTTCATTGCCCTTTTTATCTCAGCCTTGGTTGGCAAATCTGAGATTACCTCTGTTATCCTAGCAGTTGTTGTGGGGATCATGCAATTTTCATTGTCAGGAACTATCCTATCTTTGCCAAAAGCCATTGATTGGGTACAAAAATTTATCTATCTAGGTTATGGGCACAAGCTTTTTGGGATTTCTAGTGACTTGTCAGACTTGCCATCTAGCTTGGCTAAGTACAGGGTCCCTGTTCCTAAGAGCCAGTTGGAGGCCTTTCAAGGGTCTACAGGTGAATTCTGGGGCCAATGGTGGGCTTTGGTACTTCATTGCCTAGTTTATGCCCTACTCTTTTTCGTCACACTTCAGAAGAAGGAGAAATAAATGCAACAATATGATGAATGGCTGATTGACTTCCAAGTGCAGTATGGTCGCAAGCCAAGTGATAAGGAAGTTGCCGAAGCTGCTAAGACTGGTTTTGCTCTTTCTAGTGGTTTGAGCAGACAGAAAAATTCTAAATTCAGACAAGTCTTGTCTAAGGTTGGTTTGGGAGATCTCAAGTTTAGCTGGTTTTTAGTTTTGGAAATTTTGCTCTTGATTTGTATCGCCCTCTTTGGCTATGTTGTTGGCTATCTATTTATCTAGGAGGACCTCATGAAACAGTTTAAACATAAAAAGTTTATCGGTTTGGCCTTGCTTGTCTTTTTGGTCTTCATGGTACTTGGAAAATACACTCAGAGCACGGCTTTCACATCGTCTTCAAGAGTTTATGCCACAACCGTTGTCGATAAGAATACTGGGAACAAGGTGCGTTTTGAAGTTCGTAAAATCAAGGGAGACAAATACGAAGTCAAAAATACGGAGACAGGTGATACTTATCAGGCTAATGCCCAAGCCGGCGAAGACCGTTCTTTGAGCTTTAAGTTGGCTGGAACTAACGGCAACTCAGACGGTACTATCCGTATCACACCAAGTATGGTGCCTGGAGGAGATGCAAAGGTTGAAATGACTGACTCAAACACCTATACTCAGGTTGAGGGAGGTTCTGAAGTCGTTGAGTCTAGCGAGGCTTCGTCTAGTTCTTCAAGTAGCCAAGTTAAAAGCATTATTAAGGATATTTTGGAATCAAGTAGTTCATCCTCTGGTAGCGACGCAAGCTCAGAGTCGTCTTCTAACGATCCAAATAAGCCAAATGCAGATATCAAGACTAAGACCGATGTCAATGGTGATAAGGAAACCACTTATATTGCAGACTATTCGACTGAGGACATTAAGTCTATCACGGAAGCTTTTGGGAAATGGCTCTATCAGTCTGATTATGCCAAGGATGCTGTTTTAGTTCAAAGTAGCTTTGACAGTATCACTAAGGTCAATGATGGTAGTCCAACCTTCCTTTCATTTAAGGCACCTAAGGAAAAAGATAGCAGCCAAACGATTACCATCCTTGCTAATCTCATCAATGCGGATGGCTATGAACATATTACTGGTGTTCCGAGTGGTATCATCAATGGTAAGGAAGTCTCAAACTATGATTTCAAGGACTATAAAAACACGGTTGATTCCTTTGCTCTAGGAATTAATGAAAATAGTGGTAAGACCGCCGACTATAGCCCAACATCATCTTTCCGTCTTTATACCTTGAAGGATAAGAAACATGCTATGTATGAAGACGATGCCGCTGAACAAAAAGCCCTCTTTAAGGACTTCTCAGCTGATGATAAAACTGGTGGCAATTATAATGGCTACAACAAGCTCTATAAGGATTTGGTTGACCAAGATAAGGATTCTTACCAAATTGTTCTCGGATCTAATGGTACTGTTTATTATGTGACTAACTACTGGAAGGGCAATTATGATAAGAAGGCTGTTCAGACCTATAAGGTAGCACCAGATGACATGCAAGAGGCTTACCAAGAGCTGCTCAAGCATTACTCTAGTGCTGGTACGTCTGAAAGCTCAGAATCTTCAAGTTCTTCACAATCATCAGAGTCAACATCAAGCTCATCAGAGGCTAAAACAGAATCAAAAACGGAAACCAAGACCGAACAAACAGGTATGGATGTTAATGCTATCAAGGATAATAACTTCCAAAGCCTAGAAGGGACTTGGAAGAATGGGAATGGCTTAAGTCTGAATTTTTCTAAGGACAATTTAACAGCTCCTGAGAATTATGTTGTTGAAAATACAAATGGAAAACTTGAGAATGGCTATCTCACATCAAGTTTAAGGATGGGTATTTCCGGAGCAGCGATTGTCTTTATTCCTAAGGGAGTAACGCTTCCGACAGTACAGGGATTTGTGGACGGTTCGGATAATACTAAAGACCGTATTTTGATTACCCAGTCAGCATCACCACAATCTGACGCCAAACAATTCTACTACAAGGCTGACTAGACTTTAGGCTTAAAAGTAAGTCTCAAAAAAGTAGTTTTATAATCTAAAAGTTGAGATAAAATTGTCTCAACTTTTTATGTTACATTTGTAACTTTAATTTAATAGTAAGTCTATCTTCTATAAATAAATGGATTCTTAGAGGTATTGTAGACCTTAATAGAAAATTAATTATTGTGAAAACTTACAAAAAGCTATATAATGAGTAGTGTTGTAAAAAGGGCTTCCTAGGGGATTTTTGAGGAAGTTTCTTAAATCAGATTAATGGGAGAGGGGGAAAAGAATGACTTCTATTATTGAATCGCTACTTGCTGTTTTTAAAGATTTTCATTGGCTAGTATCTATAGACACGCTCTTGATTTTCTTTGTCAATTATCTGATGTTTCATGCAGCTGGTAGGGTCAAGATTTCTTGGTGGCTACTTTTATTAGGTGGCCTTTTATCAGTTGTTTTGACTCCCCTTCTTCCTATGGGATTCAAATTTTTACTTAATCCTCTCATTTTATTTTGTTTTAGTTATTACAAACGTCCAGACTTGCCATGGATAGAACCGGTATTTAATAGTTTTTATGCCTGGGGGACAACCAATATCATTATACGAGGCTTGTCGTTAATCGTCTTTCCTTTACTTTTGGGAGACGATTTGATGAGCCGCATTCCAGAATCTTTAACAGAGTTTATATGTGTGGTAGTTACTTATCCTCTTTATCTTTTGGTTCACCGTTTTATTGGTTATGAATATTTGCAGGTCGAGGAAAAGGAGCGCTTACGTATACACTTCACCCCTATTGTTATTGGGGTTAGCTTTGCCTTTCTTTCATACGGGCTTCTAAATGATTTCATGCCTTACTTTGCTAGCATCTGGCCTGTGGAAGTGGTTAACAATTATGCCAAGTTGATCGTTCTATTAGCAACAGGAGCCTTCTTTATCGTTGTTTCCTATGCCAACCAGTGGATAAAGGATGAACTCTTTCTAGAATTGAAGGAGGAGCAGGAGCGTCATTTCCAGAGCTTACAGGAATCTAGTAGGCATATTCTCCATCTTTATCAGGAGTTATACCGTGATGGAGTGCCTAAGGTAGTCGTACCTAAGAAGGTTAAGACCGTTCTGGCTACTAGTCAAGAGGGAGACACTCAGAACTTATCTGAGGAGGAAGTTCCCTTCAGCAAGGTTATGCCAGATATTTCCAACCTGCTTTCTCAATTGTTACGTTCCGTCATTGAGAGTAAGTATATGGAATTTCATGCTGTTGGCGTTGATTTTATCATGGAGGTTCCAGACCCTATATCCCCAGTTCATATCGATGTGGTGGATTTATCAGCTGTTCTAACGACCTTCTTGGATAATGCCTTGTTGAGAGCTCATGGTCAAGAAAATAGTTTAGTTCGTATGTCTTATTACCAAAGAGGTGAGGTCCAGGTCCTCTCTGTAGAGACAACCCTTTCGCAAGACAGTGCCGAGGCGCCCCACGAGGCGTATGAGAGTCACTTATCAATCAATGAGCAGCTCGAAGATATTATGGAGCGTTACCCTCAGTCTAAACTTAGCTTTAAGAATGATAAGTTCATCTATAGACAGCAATTTGAATACTAAAGACTTGTAAAAAAATATATAGAAAGGAGATTCGATGTTTGAATCGTTTTTGGGAATAAATTTTTTAAATCTCTATAATACAGATGCCTTTCTAGCCATTCAGATTATTATAACGCTGACGATAAACTGTGCTATTTTCAAACGAATGACAGACATTCGTATCTCCTGGACGGTGTTTCTGACCTTAGCCCTGCTAGATGTGGTCCTTCAGTATAATATTAAGAGTATGAACATGATTGCTGATGTCTTTATTCTGATGGTTTTGGCTATTCTGGCTAAAGGAAAGACTTGGACGGTAACGCAGTATGCTTTTCATACCTTGTTTCCAGTGGTGACATCAGATTTGCTTTATCGTTTATTGGGACTCTTCTTTATTCCCCTTCTCTTGAATCTCCCTGTCGCTGAGGTAGGGTCGAATGCTCTTTTCTATCTCTTATCTTACGGTTTGATTTTGCCACTTTATTTTGTTTTTGACCGTTTCTTGGGCTTGGATTTGAAGCGTTGGAAGGTCTATAGTGATGACTCTTTTCATAATCTCCAGATTTCTAGAAGAGTTGCTCTAGCAATGGCCATTTATTTATTGGGAATCTTTCTCAGTGTGAATTTAGATGACTGGTTACCTGGTTATTCTCCAGATTTGGAATTGAGATTTCGTATGTTATGGGTTCTCTTATCTGCAGTAGCCTTTATTTTCCTAATTGCTCATCTTAATCAACTATCTAGGCAGTATTTGGAAGAAAGTTTGGCCATGGAGGAAAAACGGCATTTGAATAGTTTGACCAAGGCCAACCAAAAGATTGATCTTCTCTACAATGAATTGTTACAATACAGACAGTCTTATCAGACGGTTGTGGAACAATTTTCAGAGGAGGTGCGTGACCAGGAAGAGGCTCTTGCTGAACAGGTGTATCAGAATGTTCTTAGGGAGAGCGCCAAGGAGTTTGAACGTTTCCGTGTCATTGATAATCCTAAGCTAGAAAATATTCAATCCCTGCCCTTACGTAGTCTTCTTTCGGCTCGTATGATGGAGGCTAAACGTAGTAATATTCCAGTGACTTGTGATATTCCTGAGGAAATTTCAGGCTTTACCATGAACGTGGTTGACTTGACCTTGCTGGTGTCCATTTTCTTTAGTAATGCGATTGATGAGAGTGAGCAGGTGCCTGCCAGTCAAATCAATTTTAGTTTCCATCGCCATGATAAGGATGGGAGCTACCATTTCGTCATGGAAAATAGGACGCAAGAAGAAAAAGTTGATCTTGATGCCATTATGCAGGAAGAAAATCAGAAGAAGACCTCTGGTCTTAACCTTCACTCAGCCAAGGATATTCTTAGGAAGTATAGTGATGCCAATCTGATTACAAGCAGTGGTGATTACCTCTTCAAACAGGAATTGATTTTTAAATAAATATATGGAGCTAAATCAAAGGATTTGGCTTTTTTTTCGTTACAGATCCATAAAGTAGTGCTCTTTGCTGTTGAGCTTAAGCTTATGTCCGGCCCATAGGACAGAGGGCTAGAAAGGGATAAGGGAGGAGTCTGATTGTTGCTTCATTCTGTGTTATAATAGCAAGGATTAGTGGTTGTTAGCGCTAAGTGAATGGCAACTTGCTTAGCCTAACGACTGGTGTAGAGACAAGAAAGGGACGTCTTATGAAATTACTTTATACGGATATGTCTCAGGATTTAACAGAAATTCTGACGGAGCAGTCGACTAGCTATGCTCAAAAGGGAAAGAGGGTCTTTTATATTGCCCCTAATGCCCTATCATTTGAGAAGGAGCGTAAGGTCTTGGAATACCTGCCTCAGTCAGCGTCCTTTGAGATTACGGTGACTCGTTTTACTCAGATGGCTAGGTACTTTATTCTCAATACAAGTAACCCGAAAACTCAGCTGGATGATACTGGTCTGGCCATGATTTTTTATAAGGTCTTGTCACATATGGACGATGATGAGCTCAAGGTTTATGGTCGTTTACGCAAGGATAGTAACTTTATTAATCAATTGGTGGACCTTTACAAAGAGTTGCAGCAGGCTAATATGACAGTTCTGGATTTGCAGCATTTGGATCAGGCGGAGAAACAAGAGGATTTGGTAAGGATTTTCAGTGCGGCTCAGGATCTCTTGTTGGCGGGAGATTTCGACAATCAATCCAAACTCAGTGCCTTCTTCAAGGAGATTACCTCAGGCCACCTAGATAAGGCCTTGAGTAACACGGTTTTGGTCATTGATGGCTTTACGCGTTTCTCTGCCGAGGAGGAAGCACTGGTTGCACTCTTGAATGATAAGTGCCACCAGATTGTCATTGGGACTTATGCCAGTCAAAAAGCTTATAAGGCTAACTTTGTTTATGGCAATGTTTATCAGGCCTCAGTGGATTTTTTGAGGACTTTGGCTCAGACCTATAAGGTGACACCTGACTACGTGACGACAGACAAAGAGGGCAATCCTTCTTTTGCACGTATTAGTCGTCTTTTGGAGAGCCGTCATGATTTTAGTACGGTAGATGAGAAGGTTACTGATCAAGACAAGCAAGCCTTGCAGGTCTGGGAAGTGGTCAACCAAAAGGAAGAGGTGGCTCAGGTTGCCAAGAGTATTCGTCAGTTGCTGGCGGATGGTAAGCGCTACAAGGATATCTTGGTCCTGCTTGGTGATGAGGAGAGTTATAAGCTTCAGGTGGGTCAGATTTTCCGAAAATTTGATATTCCCTATTATTTCGGTAAGGAAGAAACCATGTCTAGCCATCCTTTGGTGCAGTTTGTGGATTCGCTAGAGCGTATCAAGCGCTATAATTATCGTGCTGAGGATTTGCTTAATCTCGTAAAATCCGGTCTCTATGGTGGTTTTACTCAAGAGGACTTAGACCTTTTTGAGTATTATGTCAATTTTGCAGATATCAAGGGGCGTCACAAGTTCTTGTCTGATTTTACGGCCAATAGTCGTGATAAGTATGATTTAGACCAGCTTAATGCCTTGCGCTCACAACTGGTAGAGCCCTTGGACAAGTTGCTTAACAGTCGCAAACAAAAGGGTTCTAGTCTGCTTAAGAAACTTGCGGTCTTTTTAGGGGCTATACAAGTGCCAAATCAGATGGCTGCTTTGACTGTCAAGGCCAGTGAAGCTGAAAAAGAGCAGAATGAACAGGTCTGGAAGGCTTTCACCCAACTCTTGGAGCAGGTTGAGACTATTTTTGGAGAAGAAACGCTGTCAGTGGACGACTTTTTGTCCATTTTGCGTTCGGGAATGTTGGCCTGTGATTACCGTACGGTTCCAGCCACTGTTGATGTGGTCAATGTGAAGAAATACGATTTGATTCAACCACATTCAGCTCCTTATGTTTTTGCCTTAGGCATGACTCAGTCGCATTTTCCAAAGGTTGGGCAAAATAAGAGTCTCCTGTCTGATGAGGAGCGTTGTCGTATCAATGAGGCCACGGATGAGCATAGGAGTTTGGATATTGTTACGCAGAGTAATAGTCAGCGGGGGCATTTTGTGGCCATGTCGCTTTTCAATGCGGCTAGTGAACAATTGGTGCTTAGTCAGCCACAAATTCTCAATGAGACGCAGGATGACATGTCGGTTTATTTGAAGGAACTTCTTGACCTTGGTCTTCCTTTGGTTGAAAAGGGACGTAATCGTTTCGAGGCTAAGGGTGACCAAATTGGGAACTACAAGGACCTCCTATCGACTGTCATTGCTCTTAACAGCAGCCATCTAGATGCTGATTTGGACAAGGAAACGCAGACGTTCTGGTCAGTTGCTGTGCGTTATCTCCGTAAGCGACTTGATAAGGACCAAGTCTTGATTCCAAATGTGATTGACGATGTGACGACGACCAAGGTGGATGATCAGGTCATGCAGCTGGTGTTTCCGGGGGAAGAACCACTAAAATTATCAGCTTCGGCTCTGACGACCTTCTATAACAACCAATATCTTTATTTCTTGCGTTATGTTTTGGGACTTGAAGAGTTGGAGTCCATCCATCCAGATGCCCGACACCACGGGACTTATTTACACCGTGTCTTTGAGCGTGTGATGGGTGATTCTTCGTCAGAAAACTTCGATGATAAATTGGAAAAGGCTATTGCTCAGACCAATCAGGAACAACCCTTTGAAATTCTCTATACCGAGGACCAAGAGAGTCGCTTGTCTCGTCAAATCTTGGAAGATATCGCCCGTTCAACTGCCAGTGTTTTGCGTGATAATGCGGCTGTTAAGGTTGAGCGTGAGGAAGCCAAGTTTGATTTGCTTTTAGCAAATAGCATCAAGATTACAGGGATTATTGACCGTGTGGACCGTTTAACGGATGGGGCTCTGGGTGTCGTTGACTACAAATCAGCTAAAAATGTCTTTGACATTCAGAAATTCTACAATGGCCTCAGTCCGCAGTTGGTAACCTATCTAGAAGCCCTCCGCCAGACCTATAAGGTTGATGCTGATCAGCTTTTTGGTGCCATGTATCTTCACATGCAGGACCCACAGCTTAGCTTAGCTCAGTTTGGTCTGGATAAGCTAGCAGCTCAGGCTCATAAGGAATTGACCTATAAGGGACTTTTTGTGGCTTCAGAAACAGAGCATCTGGCTGGTGGAAACTATGATTTACAAAAGACTGTCACCTATGACAAGGAGGACCTAGAAAACTTGCTAGACTACAATATCAAGCTCTTTACAAGTGCTGCTGAAGTTATTCGAAGCGGGAATTTTGCGGTTAATCCTTATACCGAGGATGGCAAGTCTGTTCAAGGGGATCAAATCAAGGCAATTACTCATTTTGAGGCCGACCGCCACATGGGACAGGCTCGAAAGCTCCTGCGTTTACCAAGTAAGGGCAAGAAGGAAGCTTATTTGGAGCTGATGGCAAAAGATGAGGACTATAATGAGATGCAAGTTGCTGAAAAAATCGTCCCCTTTCTAGTCACTGATCAAGCTGTGACAGCAGACAAAAAAGACCAGGAGGACAACCATGTTGACTAAAGCTTTTTTAAGTCCAACAGAGATTAAGGAACGCATTGCCCAAGAAGCAGCTTCTGACAAGGAACGCAAGTTAACACCTGAGCAGATTGAGGCCATTTACAGTAATGGTAGTAATATTCTTGTGTCAGCTTCGGCTGGATCAGGAAAAACCTTTGTTATGGTTGAGCGTATCCTTGATATGATTGGACGTGGCGTTGGCATTGACCAACTCTTTATCTCAACCTTTACGGTAAAGGCTGCAGGTGAGTTAAAAGAGCGTCTGGAAAAACGTCTGACAGAGCAGCTTGGACAAGTTGAGACGGATGAAGAGCGTGCCTTTCTTTCAGATCAGATTGCCAAGATTGGGACGGCAGATATTGGAACTATGGATGCCTTCACCCAGAAATTGGTCAATCAGTATGGCTATCTCTTGGGTGTGTCACCTATTTTCCGCATTATGACAGATCCTGCCGAGCAGACACTTATGAAAAATGAGGTTTATGCCGATCTTTTCAACGATTACATGCAAGGAAAGGATGCCCAACTTTTCCAAAAATTGGTCCGCAACTTCGCAGGAAATGGCAAGACTAGTAAGGCTTTTCGTGATTTAGTTTACGATGTCTATAACTTTTCTCAGGCTACTGCAGGTCCTGAAAAATGGCTACGTCAAAATCTTTTAAAAGGGCAGGCAGAGGCCAATCCAGACAAGGCTAAAGCTGAGCTTTTAGAGGATCTCAAAGATGGCTTGTTGGCTGATTTCTTAGACTTCTTAAGAGACCATTTAGGCCTAGCTCAGCGTGAATTTGCCAAGGCTAAGTATCTTAATAATGTGTCGGATGCCATTAGCCTTCTTGAAGGAGCCTTGGCCAATGATCAAACCGATATGGAGGACTTGCTCAAACAACTCTTGACTCTGTCAGGAGGGACTGGCTTGACAAATATGACCCGTCCTAAAGACGAGGAACTCAAGGCCTACAAGGAAGCTTACAACAAGACCAAAAATGAGTTTGTGGCCCAGTTGCGTGAGATTGATACCCAACTAACGGTCCTCGAGGTTTTGACCAAGCATAATGATGACATCCTACCTCTGTTAGAGATGCTTCAGGCCTTTGTGCTTGATTTTTCAGACCAGTATTTACAGGCCAAGATTCAGGAAAATGCCTTTGAATTCTCAGATATTGCCCACTTTGCCATCCGTATTTTGGAGGAAAATCCAGAGGTGGCAGCCAGCTACCGTGACCGTTACCATGAAGTAATGGTAGACGAGTATCAAGACAATAGCCATACTCAAGAACGCATGTTGGAGCTCCTCTCTAACGGTCACAACCGATTCATGGTGGGAGATATCAAGCAATCCATCTATCGTTTCCGTCAGGCGGATCCTCAGATTTTTAATGGCAAGTTCCAGCTTTTCCTTGAAAATCCAGATGCAGGTAAGCTGATTCTCCTTAAAGAGAACTTCCGTAGCCAATCTGAGGTTCTTGATGCGACTAATGGTGTTTTCAGCCACCTCATGGATCAGGAAATCGGAGATATCCTCTATGACAAGACGCATATGTTGGTAGCAGGTAGCGAGAAGCAAAAAGAGCCCCATCCTGAAAATGAGACTGAGGTTCTGATTTACAATAGTGATGAAGCAAGTGTGACTCCTGACGAGGAAGGTTCTGATCAACCTATCAGTAGTGGTGAGATTTCCTTGGTTATCAAAGAAATTATCAGTCTTCATAAGCAGGGTGTACGTTTTGAGGACATTACCCTCCTAGCACCAACCCGCAACACCTATCTGGACTTGATGGCAAGCTTCGAGGAGCACGGAATTCCTTTGGTTCCTGACGAGTACAAGTCAAGCTACCTAGAGTCGCTAGAAGTTATGATTATGTTGGATACCCTTCGTGCCATCAATAATCCTCTTAATGACTATGCCCTCGTTGCCCTCCTTCGTTCACCGATGTTTAATTTCAACGAGGATGATTTGGCTCGTATTGCTGTCCAGGCTGACGAAGGACAATTCTATGACAAACTTCTTGTAGCTTGCATTAAAACAGGGCTTCATCCGGAAGTTGTCACACAAGGACTTGATGCCAAGTTGACTCTTTTCACTGAGACTCTGGCAGATTGGCGTGATTACAGTAAGTGGCACTCGCTCTACGACCTCATTTGGAAGATTTACGACGATCGTTTCTATTATGATTATGTTGGCAGTCTTCCACGAGCCGAGCAACGCCAGGCCAATCTCTACGCCCTTGCCTTGCGTGCCAATGCTTATGAAAAGACAGGCTTTAAGGGACTTTCTCGTTTTATTGGTATGATTGATAAGATCATTTCTAGCGGTAACGACCTAGAGGAAGTAACAGACTTGGTTCCCAAAAATGCCGTTAGCCTCATGACCATTCACAAGTCCAAGGGACTAGAGTTCAAGTATGTCTTTGTCTTGCAGATGAATCGCAAGTTCATTGGTCACAGTAGGGATGGACTAAGTGGTAAGTATATTATCAACCGTGAAAAAGGACTTGGCATTAAGTACCTAGCTGACCTTAAAGACCAGATAAACACCAATTTGCCCAAGTTAAATGTTGTTCTAGAGACCCTAACCTTCCAGGAAAATCGTAGGGAAGAGCGCAGAGCAAGTATCTCAGAAGAGATGCGTCTGCTCTATGTTGCAATGACTCGTGCAGAGAAAAAACTCTACCTGGTTGGTAAGGGTAGTAAGGAAAAATTAACCCAGCAATTTGGCACGGATGTCGAAAATAATCGCCTACCAGTAGCTCTACGTGACCAAATCGCTACTTATCAGGATTGGGTTATGGCTTTGGATACCGCCTTTATGAGAAAGGATCTCAAGTTTACTGTTCGCTTTGTTGAGGCTGAGGAGTTGACACCAGAGGCTATTGGTCAGGTTCAAGTCAAGGCGGCAGTAGATGCCGATGACTTATCTAACAACCGCCAGACGGAAGACATTAAGCGTGCCCTAACTGTCTTAGAAAGTGTTGAAAAACTTAACCAGCTTTATGCACCAGCGATTGACCTACCATCTGTGCGTACGCCGAGCCAGCTCAAAGCCTTCTACGAACCTGTTATGGATACCGAAGGGGTGGATATTATGGACAAGAAAGAGGAGGTGCAACCTCTTGAGACTACCACTACCTTTGAGCTTCCAGACTTTGGGCAAAAAACGAAGGTCACTGGAGCTGCAGTTGGTTCAGCCACCCATGAACTCATGCAACGCTTGATTCTTTCTGACAAGGTGACCCTCCAAGATTTAACACAGGCCTTGAGTCGGGTATCGGCAGATGATCAAGTTAAGGCGCGTGTGCAGTTAGAAAAGCTACTAGGCTTCTTTGACACCGAACTTGGGAAGCTCATTCTAGCTAACCGTGGTAAGTTGCGTCGTGAAGCACCATTTGCTATGTTGGCAGAAGATCCCGCTAGTAAAGAAGATTTTGTCGTCCGTGGTATCATCGATGGCTACCTTCTTCTTGAAGACCGTATTGTCCTCTTTGACTATAAGACGGACCGCTTCACTCATCCTAGTGAACTTAAGGAACGTTACAAAGGGCAAATGAGCCTCTATGCTAAAGCACTCAGCCAAGCCTATCAAATAGATAAGATTGATAAATACCTTATTCTCCTAGGTGGAAAAGACTTGGAAGTCGTAGAAGTATAAGCTATAGCCTAACCATTCTTTCATAGTGAAAGAGTGGTTTTTTGTGTCTTAATCCCACCAAAAAAGACCGATGTGCACACACCAGTCTTTTCGATAGATTTCCATCAGTATTGTAAGTTCGTTAAAATATTAGAGGATGGAAATAGTTATGAAAAAAAGTATCTTGTAGGTTGCTTAGGCCTACAAGGGCTATTATAACAAACTCATCTTAGTCTAAACAAGGTTAGAAAAATTAGAATTAACTGCCACAAACATTGCTGGTTTTTTAATAGTTAGAATCCATAATAGCAATAAATAGAGACAAAAACCGTCACATGAGACTGACGGTATTTGTTTAGTTTAATCCTAATATCAACTAATCAAAGGCACCACCCAATTGACCCAGGCCCAGGAAATAGGCATAACCAGAATCATGGCTGGAATCATATCTGCTGTTGGGAATTGACGCAGTTTCATAATACGAAAACCAGTCGCAATCATGAGGAAGCCCCCGCAAGCCTTAAAGTCTCCAATCATGGCTTTTGTTGTTAGAGGAAGAATGAAACCAGCACTCACAAAGAGGAGGAAGAAAACGATAAATTGTGGAATGGCAATCATGGAGACGATGTAGCCTAGACTACAAGAGAAAATCATAGCCGTAAAGAAATCTAGGATAGATTTAGAAATTAAGATAGAAGCATCGCCTGTCATCCCAGACTCAAGGCTCCCGTAAATTCCTGTACCACTCGCACAAAAAAGGACGATAACTGTCAAGAGCTGTGCATAAAACTCATCGTGAGCTAACCCTGTTTGCTTGCTTGGTGTAATCTTGGACAAGCCTTTTTCCATTAGCCCAGCTCCCTTGTTGATGAGGTTTCCAAACTTTAGGGACAGCCCAATGATGGTACCGATAACTACTGCAAAGATAACCGCAGGCATATTAACCATATTCATAATAGCGCTAATCCCCATAACCATAGAGGCTAGGCCAAAGATAAGATTAAGATTTTCCTTGAAACCGTCTCTGAGATAGTCCCCAAAGAGTCCTCCAGCGATTCCTCCTAAAATAATAGATAGGGAGTTGATGATAATTCCAGTTGGCACCAGTGATTTTCCTCCTATTTATTCTAAATACTATAAGTTTAGCATTATCAAAGACCGAATGCAAAATTGTCTCGTTTTTACAAACGTTTCCTTGAAATTGTACCTTTGAAATGATACAATAAATGAGAAGATAGGGAAATAGCCTTATCTAAATCTATTGCCAGTGTTCTTAGAGTATTGTTCATAAAAAACAAGGTAACAACTCTAATTTATAATCTAATATAAAGTGTAAAATGAGACTATTGTTAAATAGATTCTCAAGAAAGGATAAAAGATGATTCGTTTTGAACACGTAACGAAACGTTATGAAGATAAGGATGCTCTCTCAGATCTTAACCTCGAGATTCGAGATGGTGAGATTTTTGGTCTGATTGGTCACAATGGGGCTGGTAAGACCACGACTATTTCCATTTTGACGTCTATCATTGAAGCTAGCTACGGTGAAGTTTACGTCGATGATATGGCCCTCAGCCAACATCGTGATGCTATCAAGAAAAAAATCGCTTATGTGCCAGATTCACCAGACTTATTCTTAAATTTAACTGCTAATGACTATTGGTACTTTTTGACACGTATCTATGATTTGGAAGCTAGTCAGGTTGAGGAACGTTTGACTAATCTTATGGCTACCTTTGACTTGACGGAAAGTCGCTATAACCTCATTTCTTCCTTCTCTCACGGTATGCGTCAGAAGGTTGTCGTTATCGGTGCTCTTCTGGTAAATCCGCAGATTTGGGTTTTGGATGAGCCTTTGACTGGTCTGGATCCACAGGCATCTTATGATTTGAAAGAAGCCATGCGTAACCACGCTAAGGAGGGTAATAGTGTGCTCTTTTCAACCCACGTTCTAAGTGTAGCTGAGCAGCTCTGTGATCGTATTGCTATTTTGAAGAAAGGAAAACTCATCTTCCAAGGGTCTCTAGCGGAACTTAAGTCTCAGTACCCTGACAAGGATTTGGAAACTATTTATCTGGAAATGGCTGGACGTAAGATCGAGGAGGTGTAGTCATGAACTGGAACCATGTTTGGGAGCTTTTTAAAATTAATCTCCTCTATGCAAATCCTCAAGCAGTAACTAACCTACAGAAACGTCAGGAGAAAAAGAAAAAGGCTAATTTCTCCATCGTTAATGCCATGCTTAGACAACAACTCTTGATTTTAATTGTTTTTACGGTTGTATATAGCTATCTTTTTGTAGGTGTCGATTATAAGGCCAATCCTGGAGTCTTAACCCTATATCTTTTGACATTTTCAGTCATGGGGCTTCTCCAGACTTTTACGGCTCTCTATAGTACCTTTTACGATAGTAAGGATAGCAAGGCTTATCTGCCTCTTCCCTTAAAGCCATCAGAAGTCTTTTTGGCCAAGACCTTGTCAGGTTCTATGGTTGGGATGACCTTCATGGTACCTATCCTTAGTCTTCTCATACTAGCTTACTGGCAATTTATTGGCCCGCTGGGGATAGTCGTGGGGCTGCTATCCTTTATCGTTTCTCTCTTTATCAATCTCGTTTTTTCAGTGATTCTGTCTAATAGTATTGGAACGCTGATTGTTCGCAGTTCTCGTCAAAAGCTCTATTCGACTATTTTGATGACCCTGTCAACCCTATTGATTATGTTGCCTATCATGATGGTTGGTTTTCTTAATGGTTATATTAAGGGTGCTGGACATATTGATTTTCCTTTATTGCCTTATCTAAGAGGTTACTATGATGTGGTAGCTGCTCCTCTATCTCCAGAGGCTCTACTAAATTTTTATCTTCCTCTTATCTCAGTGCTTATCTTGGGTTTTTGGTTTTATAAAGTCAGAATGCCTCGTTATTTCCACGAAGCGATTTATAACAAAAAGGCTAGAAAGCCTCAGGCCAAAGCTGTTACTCGAAGCCAAAGACAGGTCTTGATCCGCCATCATTTATCTACTTTGGGGAATTCAACCCTCATTATCAATACCTATGTGGTGCCAGTCTTATATATGATCATGTTGGGTGGAGGTGCGGTCTTTTTGAAAGATCTGGGTCCAGACTATTTCGGACTCCTGCTTTTGGTCGGAATTGCCTTTGGTTTCTTTTCAGCTCAACCAACAAGCTTTCTTGGTGTAGCAACTTCCCTAGAGGGGACAAACTTTGACTTTATTCGTAGCCTACCAATCAATACGGGTGACTATCTTCGTCAAAAGTTCTGGCTTTTCTATGGCTTGCAAGTTGGTGTTTCCCTCTTATTAGGAGGACTTGGTTTAATATTCTTGGCTCATCTCCATCCTATTTTGGTAGCAAGTTTCACTCTTGGTTTTCTCGTAACAACCTATCTTGTAGGTGGCTATTACTTTGAACGTGACCTTAAATTGCTGGAAGTGAATTGGCAGGAAGTTACCCAGCTTTTCAATCGAGGTGGCGGACAGTGGCTCTTTATGGGTATCTTTATTCTTACAATTTTCATTGCTGCCTTGCTAGGAGGTATTGTCTTCTTTGCAAGTAAGTTCTGGATTGCCCTAGTAGTCAATGCTATAGTATCTGGGCTTATAGCTTTAGTTGTCCTAATCGTTTATCTCTTTGTTGATCGCAGACGTTGGAAACGTATTAGAGCCATGTTTTTTGCCTAGAACAAACTGTTTAAAGAGTCTCTCCGATTGGAGGGATTCTTTTTTAATGAAAATCCTTAATATGTAAACTTATGCATTATATATGTTAAAATACCTGAATTTAGTGTATAATCATAAACATGAAACGAAATTTTGACTCAGTAAAACGCCTGGTTATCAAAATCGGGACTAGCTCTCTGGTTTTGCCATCAGGGAAAATTAATCTTGAAAAAATCGATCAATTAGCTTTTGTTATTTCTAGCTTGCATAATAAAGGAATTGAGGTTGTCCTCGTATCCTCTGGTGCCATGGGCTTTGGTCTCAATGTCCTAGACCTAGACAAGCGACCGGCTGAAGTCGGTAAGCAACAGGCTGTCTCAAGTGTAGGACAGGTGGCTATGATGAGCCTATATTCTCAGGTCTTTTCACATTACCAGACCAAGGTATCTCAGTTGCTTTTGACGCGTGATGTGGTTGAGTATCCCGAGAGTTTGGCCAATGCCATCAATGCTTTTGAGAGCCTCTTCGAGCTTGGGGTTGTCCCAGTTGTTAATGAGAATGACGCTGTCAGCGTAGATGAAATGGATCATGCGACTAAATTTGGGGACAATGACCGCTTGTCTGCTATTGTTGCTAAGATTGTTGGTGCAGACCTACTCATCATGCTGTCAGATATTGATGGGCTCTTTGATAAGAACCCAAATGTTTATGAGGATGCGACCCTTCGTAGCTATGTTCCAGAGATTACTGAGGAAATTCTGGCCTCAGCTGGTGGTGCCGGTAGTAAATTTGGTACAGGTGGTATGATGAGTAAGATTAAATCCGCCCAGATGGTTTTTGAAAATCATAGCCAAATGGTTTTGATGAATGGTGAAAATCCACGTGACATCCTTCGTGTCCTAGAAGGAGCCAAGATTGGTACACTCTTTAAACAGGAGGACTAAGATGACATATATCGATACACTGGGCCAACAGGCCAAGGTGGCAGGTCGTCAGATTGCTAAATTATCAACAGCAGCTAAAAATGACCTTCTAAATCAGGTAGCTAAAGCTCTAGTAGCTGAGAGTGCCTATATTATCGCTGAAAATGCTAAGGATATGGCCAATGCCAAGGAAAATGGTATTTCAGAGATTATGCAAGATCGCTTGCTCTTAACGGAAGACCGTATCGCAGGGATTGCTGAGGGTGTCCGTCAGGTGGCAGATCTTCAGGACCCAATCGGTCAAGTAGTTCGTGGCTATACGAATCTGGATGGTCTCAAAATCATTCAAAAGCGTGTTCCTATGGGTGTTATCGCTATGATTTTTGAGAGCCGTCCCAATGTCTCAATCGATGCCTTTAGCCTTGCCTTTAAAACCAATAATGCTATCATTCTTCGTGGAGGACGTGATGCCATCAATTCCAACAAGGCCTTGGTTACAGTAGCTCGTAAGGCTTTGGAAAATGCGGGTATCACAGCAGATGCCGTTCAGCTGGTTGAAGATACCTCTCATGAGGTAGCAGAAGAACTCATGGTGGCGACTAAGTATGTAGACTTGCTCATCCCTCGTGGCGGAGCCCGTCTCATCCAAACAGTTAAAGAAAAAGCCAAGGTTCCTGTCATCGAAACGGGTGTTGGTAACTGTCATATTTATGTGGATAAATATGCTAACTTAGATATGGCGACACAGATTGTCATCAATGCCAAGACTCAACGACCAAGCGTGTGTAATGCTGCAGAATCTCTCGTCGTTCATGCTGATATTGCGGAAGACTTCTTACCTAATTTGGAAAAAGCTATTTCAAAAGTTCAGACTGTTGAATTCCGTGCGGATGAAAAGGCTTTGAAACTTATGGAAAAAGCTGTACCAGCTTCACCAGAAGATTTTGCGACAGAATTTCTTGACTATATCATGTCTGTTAAAGTGGTAGACAGCCTTGATGAGGCCATTGATTGGATTAATACTTACACGACATCGCATTCAGAGGCTATTGTGACTCAGGATATCAGTCGTGCGGAGCAATTCCAAGATGATGTTGACGCTGCAGCTGTCTATGTTAATGCCTCAACCCGCTTCACAGATGGATTCGTCTTTGGACTAGGTGCTGAAATCGGAATTTCAACCCAAAAAATGCACGCCCGCGGTCCAATGGGACTTGAGGCCCTTACCTCAACCAAGTTCTATATTAATGGCCAAGGTCAAATTAGAGAATAAACCATCAAGCTCCATGAAGGAGCTTTTTTAAGTTAGTTTGCTAGACGACAGGCCTTCCGATATACTGGTGGTATCAAGAATGAGGAGATTTTGTCATGTTTAAAGCTTATAAGAAGTATTGGATGGGCTATTTCGATTTTATAGGACGTTCAACTCGCTCAGAATATTGGTTGGCAGTTTTAGCGAATACTATTGTAAGCATTATTTTATTTACCGTGATTATAGTTGCTATTTTATTTGATAGACCAGATAGTGATTATCATATTATTCTCAACTTATTGTATGGGCTTGCAATGGTATATTTCTTTGCTACCTATATTCCATCCATTGCCCTTCAGGTGCGTCGCTTGCGTGATGCCGGTTTTCATTGGGCCTTGATTTTCTTACGCTTTGCGTCTGTCATAGGTGATATCGTACTGTTGGTTTTGTCTTGTCAACCCACAAAAGTAGAATTTCCTTTCAACCAGTTCAATAATTCACAACAATAATAATGACTTAACAGCCTTGCTAGGCTGTTTTTTAGTTGATTTGTCAATCTTCCCTTCTCTTGCTATACTGGGAGTATCATAAAAAAGGGGGATTTTATTATGATTGAAGCCTACAAAAAATTTTGGAAGGGCTATGTAGATTTTAAGGGACGTTCAACGCGTTCAGATTATTGGCTTAATGTTCTTGCGCAATGCTTGGTTTATTTATTGTTTAGTTTCTTACTCATACTAATCATGATTTTAGGAGGAGACTCCTCTACGTATACGTCTAATCCATATAGTTTTCAAATGATTTTGGTCTATATTGTAGTGTTAGGAATTGGAGTCTATGCGTTGGCCTCACTTGTACCATCCATTGCAATCATAGTACGTCGTTTACGAGATGCAGGTTACCACTGGGCCTTGATATTCCTATCGCTAATTCCATATCTCGGTGGTTTTATTATTTTTATCTTAACCTTACAACCAACAAAGGTAGAAGTAGCGTTTAATAATTTCAATAACCCACAGCAATAAAAGTGCTTAGCAGCCTTATAGGCTGCTCCTTAGTCAATTTGCCAGAAGACCGGTCTTTTGGTATAGTAGTATTATCAAAAAATGAGGAGATTTTATTATGATCGAAGCTTATAAGAAGTTTTGGAAGGGCTACGTAGATTTTGAGGGACGTTCAACACGTTCAGATTACTGGTTTGCATATTTGGCAAATATGTTAACTGTCGTTGCTTTTTATGTGTTGTTAGCAGTATTTGGAGGAATTGCAGGTGCAACTGATTCAAGCTTTTTAGCTGTTATTTCACTTATCCTACTACTTATCTTTTTTGCCTATGGTATTGCTGCGTGTTTACCTGGTATTGCTGTAACTGTTCGTCGTTTGCGTGATGCTGGCTACAATTGGCCGTATATTTTTGTTGCATTTATCCCATTTGTAGGTGGTATTATCTTAATTGTGTTGTTGTGTAAACCAACTAAGGTTGAGTATCCATTCAACAACTTCAATAACCCACAACAATAATAATGACTTAACAGCCTCACTAGGCTGTTTTTTACTTGATTTGTCACTTGTTATACTGGAAGTATCATAAAAAAGGGGGGATTTTATTATGATTGAAGCCTACAAAAAATTTTGGAAGGGCTATGTTGATTTTACGGGACGTTCAACACCCTCAGATTTATGGTCTGCATATTTGGCACATCTATTGATTGTCTTTGCTGGGTATTTGCTCCTAGCAGTGTTTGAAAGAATGGCAGCTGAAACAGGATCAAGCGATCTATTTACTATTGGTGTTATTTTACTACTTATCTTTTTTGCCTATGGTGTTGCTGCGGTTTTACCTGGTATTGCTCTAACGGTTCGTCGTTTACGTGATGCTGGCTATAATTGGCCGTATATTTTTATTCCTTTAATTCCTTTTGTCGGTATTTTTATCTTCATTTTTCTACTATGTCAACCAACAAAAGTAGAAGTGCCATTGAACAACGTCGATAACCTACAGCAATAATGCAAATCAGCCAACTCTTAGAGTTGGTTTTTCTGATGCCAAAAAAGTTTTATGTTAATGTTGCACATTTTAATATTTCTGATATAATCTTATCTGAGACTAATCAATACTAAAATATAATTTAAGAAATGTGAATACTCTATGAAACTACTTCGTCAATTAAAAGAAAAACGTTACCTTATTTTGGCATTTACCCTACCGGCTATTCTTTTGGCATTGGCTATTGTCTTTTTGCAGCCTGCACACAATCATGCTAAGGTCCAAGTCAAGGTAGCTACTAAGCAGTCATCGTCTAGTAAACCCAAGGCTTCATCTAAGTCATCGAGCTCAAGTTCTTCGTCATCTTCTTCAACCTCAATTGAGTCTTCAAGTGAATCGTCATCAGCAAGCTCAACGGTAGAAGCAGCTAGTCAGACAGAAGCAAGCTCAACTCCTGCGGTAGCATCAACGCCTACACCATCACCATCTTCAGCACAAGAGACTTATCAAGCGCCCCAGTATAGCTATGTGCCACCAACAACTTATACAGAGTCACATAGTGATGCTTCAAGCTATACAGCACCTGCCTACAGCGCAGATGTTAGCTCTGGGACAACAGAATAAGGGTTAGAGAAAAGGAATTTAGGATTAGAAATGAAAAATAAAGTTTTAGCATTAGTAACAGGATTATCTAGTTTAGTCCTATTGGCCGCTTGTTCAAACCTGCAGAATGGCTTAACAGCGTCGACTTCATCTTCATCAGTAGAGCAGTCACAATCAAGTAGCAGTGAAAGTTCAAGTCAGGAGGAGAAAGTAGATATTTCTTCCTATGATAGCATCATCAGCAAGTACCAAACGGCTGTAGCTGACAATCAAACTGACGCTTCAATTAATCCTTTGGTGGTGACCTATGCTAATTCTCAAACAAGTCCTGCCTCAACGGTCTATACTTATCGTGATTTGGATGGTAATGGTGTTGATGAGTTGATTCTTGCTTTTAAGCCAGGTAAACTCTTTAAAGAACATGTGATTACGGATATTTACACTATCTCTAAGGATAGTGGTCAGGTGATTCGTCTGACAGAAGGTCCACAACTGGGCATGTTGGGTGAGCGTATGACATTGGCCTACCTCATGGATAACACCTTTAGCTACTATGGTAGTGCTGGTGCTATGGCTGGTGGAGGCTCTGGCTACCGCTTTAGTAGTGATGGTCAGTCTCTTGTAAAAGATGACAGTGATTCGGGTGCAGACAAGGTTGATCTTTCTAATTGGGGTTGGAAGGATCTGAGTAGTGCCTCTACTAATAGTAGTTCTAAAACATCGTCGGAAGATAAAACAAGCTCAACCTCACTTAACGCTGATGAATTGAAAAATGGTAACTATAAGTCAGCCGTAGGAACATGGAAGTCTTCAAATGGAAAGACCATTACTATTACTTCGGATGGACAGTTGAATCTCTGGGGCTATACTTACCCTATTGACAAAGTCTCATCCAATCAATATGTGTCTGGTATATATACCTTAACTTATGTTGATTCTAGTCCAGTAGGGAATACCCCAATTCAGCTTTGTCCTAAGGGAGTTAGTGATGCAAGTGATGCGGGAGATAACAGTAAGGACCGTATCTTAGCGACGAATGGAGTGCCATCTGAGGAAAGCTATTTTTACAGAGTGGATTAATCTTATCAGATGATATATCAACTAAAGAGTTAGACCACAGGTCTGGCTTTTTTACTATCCTGTCAACTTACAGAACGAGACAATTTCTCCATTCTTGTGCTATAATAAAATTATGACTAATGAATTTCACCATGTAACCGTTCTTTTGCACGAAACTGTTGATATGCTTGATATCAAGCCCGATGGCATCTATGTAGATGCGACTTTGGGTGGCGCAGGACATTCGTCTTATCTTTTGTCACAATTGTCTGAAAAGGGTCATTTGTACTGTTTTGATCAGGACCAAAAGGCTATTGATAATGCTCAAGTGCGTCTCAAGGACTATATTGATAAGGGCGTGGTGACCTTCATTAAGGATAATTTCCGTAATCTCAAGTCCAACCTTGAAGCTTTGGGGGTGTCTGAAATCGATGGTATTCTCTATGACTTGGGTGTGTCTAGCCCTCAGTTGGATGAGCGTGAGCGTGGTTTCTCCTACAAACAGGATGCCAAGCTGGATATGCGCATGAATGAGGAGGCAAGTCTGACTGCATATGATGTGGTCAATACCTATCCTTACAACGATTTAGTGCGTATTTTCTTCAAATACGGTGAGGACAAGTTCTCTAAACAAATTGCACGTAAGATTGAGCAAGCGCGTCAGGTAAAACCTATCGAGACGACGACGGAACTGGCAGAAATCATTAAATCAGCTAAGCCTGCTAAGGAATTAAAGAAGAAGGGTCATCCAGCCAAACAAATCTTCCAAGCTATTCGAATCGAAGTGAACGATGAGCTTGGTGCTGCGGATGAGTCTATTCAAGAGGCCTTGGATTTACTTGCTGTGGATGGTCGTATTTCGGTCATTACCTTCCACTCTTTGGAGGATCGATTGACTAAACAGCTTTTCAAGGAAGCTAGTATGGTAGATGTGCCTAAAGGTCTACCCTTTATTCCTGAAGACCTCCAACCTAAGGTAGCCTTAGTTAATCGTAAGCCAATCCTACCTAGTCAGGAAGAATTAGAAGCTAATAACCGCTCGCATTCTGCTAAATTGCGTGTGGCTAAAAAAATCAGGAAATAATTATGGAAAATAAGGAACATCAGATTGTCAATAGAGCCATTAGAAACCATATTCGTTTTATGACGCGTATGGAAAAGGCCTTCTATTCGGCAATTGTTTTGACAGCTATTGTGATGAGTATCGCTGTTGTATTTTTACAAGGGCGTAATCAGGCTATCAAGCAACAAATCACAGACCTTAATAGCAAGATTAGTGATGAAAAAACAGAGCTTAACAATGCTAAGCAGGCGGTTAATGAGTTGACTAACTCTGACCGTATTAAAGAGATTGCTAATAAGGCAGGCCTGTCTATTAATAACGATAGTATTAAGAGTGTGAGGTAACCAATGAACAGATTAAGAAAACTTAAACATTTATTTCTAAACTATGTCGTTAGGGATAGGCGAAAGCCAGCCCAGAATCGACAGCACGTTGGTCAGAACCTTATGGTTCTCAGCATCTTTATCTTTTTCGTCTTTATTATCAACTTTGTGGTGATTATCGGGGCAGATAGTAAGTTTGGTGTCGATTTGTCGACTCAGGCTGCTAAATCTTATAACACTAAGACCACAGTGGCTGCCAAGCGTGGGACGATTTACGACCGAAATGGAAATGTTTTGGCTGAGGATTCAACCAGTTATGCCATTTACGCTATCGTGTCGACCAGCTATGTGTCAGCGACTCAAGAAAAACTCTATGTCCAAGATAGTCAGTTTGACAAGGTTGCTGATATTTTAAAGGATAAGCTAGGAATTGAAAAGAGTGATTCCTTGGCCCAATTGCGTACTAAGGGTGCCTACCAGGTTTCCTTTGGACTAAAGGGGAAGGGAATTACCTACTCTGTTAAAGAAGAACTAGAAAAAGCCTTTAAAGATGCGGGAATTAAGGGGATGGCCTTTGAAGCAACAACGTCACGAATGTATCCTAATGGAACCTTCGCGTCAGAGTTTCTTGGTCGTGCCGAAGCTGTTGAAAATAAAAAAGACGGCTCATATTCTTTGATTGGTCAAACTGGTTTGGAGCGCTCGCTCAATAGCCTCTTGACTGGAACAGATGGAGAGGCCATTTATGAGAAGGATAAAAACGGTAATACGCTTCTAGGTACGGAAACCATTACCAAGGAAGCTATCGATGGTAAGAACATCTATACAACCTTGTCAGCGCCTCTCCAAACCTTCTTAGAAACGCAGATGGATACCTTTATGGAGCAGACGCAAGGTGTCAATGCTTCAGCGACAGTTGTTAATGCTAAGACAGGTGAGATTCTTGCAACGACACAACGTCCGACCTATAATTCTGATACTCTTGAGGGACAGGCTAAGAAAAACTATGACTGGGTTAACCGTCTTTACGAAGCTCAGTATGAGCCTGGATCAGCCTTTAAGGTCATGCTCTTGTCAGCTGCTATTAACAATGGAAGTTTCAACCCGAATGCGACCTACAGTAATGCTAATGGTATTAAGGTTGACGACGTTGAAACTAATGACTGGTCAATCAATGAGGGTATCTCAACAGGTCGTACCATGACATTTGCTCAAGGCTTCTCTTATTCAAGTAACGTTGCTACGACCATGCTAGAACAAGAGATGGGAGACAAGGTTTGGTCTAACTACTTATCTCTTTACAAATTTGGAATTCCAACTCGTTTTGGGATGGTAGGTGAATCTTCAGGGTTTGTCTCAAGAAACTCTGTGAATATTGCTCAATCATCCTTTGGACAAGGGATTTCAGTGACTCAGGTTCAGATGCTTCGTGCTTTTTCAGCCATCTCTAACAATGGTGTTATGTTGGAACCTCAATTTATCAAACAAGTTGCGGATGTCAACCAAGGCACTGTTCGTACGGCTAAGAAAGAAGTTATTGGTAAGCCAGTTTCCAAGCAGACTGCTTCTGAGACCCGTAATTATATGATTTCTGTTGGTACAGACCCAGAGTTTGGTACCATGTACAACAAGTCCGAAGGTTCGCCAATCATTAAGGTTGGTAACTATGATGTTGCGGTTAAGTCAGGAACGGCTCAAGTTGCCGATGAAAAGACTGGGACTTACAAAGATGGGACCAACGAAACGCTCAACTCAGTTGTAGCTATGGTTCCTTCTGATGATCCACAATATGTCATGTATGTAACGGTTCAGGAACCTAAGACCTGGGATAATAATTTTTATGCGACGGTGGTTAACCCTGTCCTAGAAGAAGCCATGTCTATGGGAGACACCCTAGATACTTCTGTGTCTGAAGGTAGTGAAAAGACCGAGGAAACGAGCTATCAAACCGGCGATATTATCGGTAAGAGTACGGGCGAGACAGCTAACACCCTTCGTCAAAACTTGATTCATCCGATTGTTCTGGGTGTTGGTGATAAGATTGAGAAGGTTTCTGTAGATTCCAAAGCCAATATCAAGGCTAATGAACAGATTCTTATCATGACCAATGATTTCACAGAACTTCCAGACATGTATGGTTGGACCAAGAAGAACGTTGAAACCTTTGCCAAATGGAAAGGCATTAAAGTTACTTATAAGGGTGGCAAGTCAGGGACTGTTACCAAACAAAGTGTTGCGGCAGGAAAAGCCCTGTCTAAAACCAAGAAGATTACCATTACTTTAGGAGACTAAGATGACTATGAGTCTGATAGCAGGTGTGGCCGCCTTTGTGTTGACGGTGCTCGCCATGCCTCACTTTATTACTTACTACAAAATCAAGAAAATCGGTGGCCAACAAATGCATGAAGATGTGAAGCAGCATTTGGCTAAGGCTGGAACACCAACTATGGGAGGGACAGTCTTCCTAGTGGTTGCCATCTTGGTTAGCTTGATTTTTAACTTCCACGTCTTTAGCGAGGGCCACCAAGCCTATGGTGCTACAGTAGGGATTCTCTTTGTAATTTTGATTTATGGAATTATCGGCTTCCTTGATGATTTCCTTAAGATTTTCCGTCAAATCAATGAGGGACTTAAACCTTGGCAAAAGATGGCCTTGCAGATTATTGCGGGTTTGCTTTTCTACTTTATCCACGTACTCCCTAGTGGGACAGATAGCCTAGCTATTGGTGGATTAACCATTCATCTCGGTGTCTTTTATGTTCTATTTGTTTTATTCTGGATTGTCGGTTTCTCAAATGCTGTGAACTTGACAGACGGTATTGATGGTTTAGCTTCTATCTCTGTGGTTATCAGCTTGATTGCCTATGGGATTATCGCTTTTGTCAAGGGTGAGTTCGCTATCTTGACTATCATTATCACTATGATTGGGGCACTTCTTGGCTTCTTCGTCTTTAACCACAAGCCAGCCAAGGTCTTTATGGGAGATGTCGGTTCCTTGTCACTTGGAGCTATGCTTGCGGTTATCTCTATTGCCCTACGTGTAGAGTGGACTCTACTCTTGATTGGTGTGGTTTATGTCTTTGAGACAGCTTCTGTCATGCTACAGGTCAGCTATTTCAAATACACTAAGCGTAAGTATGGTGAAGGTCGTCGTATTTTCCGTATGACACCATTCCACCATCACCTCGAATTGGGTGGCCTTTCAGGTAAGGGTGACAAATGGTCAGAGTGGAAGGTTGATGCTTTCCTTTGGACAGTTGGAGCACTTGCAAGTGCCATTACCCTTTGGATGGTTCTTGGAAACGTTATGAAATAAATGAAAAGAGCAGAAATGCTCTTTTTCTGTTATAATGATAGGGATAGACTAGATAGAAAAGAAGAAGTAAACATGTCATTTAAAGATTTTAATTTTAAAACATTTATTCAGGAGGCTCTTGACGAGATTAAGTTTAAGGAGCCAACACCTGTTCAACAGAAATTGATTCCTGTAGTCCGTTCAGGTCGTGATTTGGTTGGTGAATCAAAGACGGGTTCAGGGAAGACACATACCTTCCTCTTGCCAATTTTTGAGAAACTAAATCCAAAGAGTGGTGATGTTCAGGTTGTTATTACAGCACCATCACGTGAATTGGCTACACAAATTTACCAAGCGACAAAACAAATTGCCAAACACTCTGAGACTGAAATTCGTGTAGTCAATTATGTGGGTGGTACAGACAAGCAACGTCAGATTGAGAAACTCAAGGTAGCACAACCTCATATTGTTATTGGGACACCAGGTCGTATTTATGACCTAGTTAAGTCTGGGGACTTGGCTATTCACAAGGCCCATACCTTTGTTGTTGACGAAGCTGATATGACCATGGATATGGGATTCTTGGATACTGTAGACAAGATTGCGGCAAGTCTACCTAA
Organism: Streptococcus sp. HMSC065H07; assembly: GCF_001837325.1. NCBI lineage: Bacteria > Bacillati > Bacillota > Bacilli > Lactobacillales > Streptococcaceae > Streptococcus > Streptococcus sp. HMSC065H07. Next base: position 104,133 of record NZ_KV832029.1, on the reverse strand, counting down.
GGAAGTTCAAATTTTGGTCTTCTCAGCAACCATTCCTCAAAAATTGCAACCATTCTTGAAGAAGTATTTGACCAATCCAGTCATGGAACAAATCAAAACTTCAACAGTTATTGCGGATACTATTGATAACTGGTTGGTATCTACCAAGGGTCGCAACAAGAATGAGCAGATTCTTGAGATGCTTAAGGGGATGCAACCATATCTGGCAATGATTTTCGTCAATACCAAGGAACGTGCTGACGATTTGCACAGTTACCTAGTGTCAAATGGTCTTAGGGTTGCCAAAATTCATGGAGGTATTCCACCACGTGAACGTAAGCGTATCATGAATCAAGTCAAGAAGCTTGATTTTGAGTACATTGTAGCGACGGACCTTGCAGCGCGTGGGATTGACATTGAAGGGGTTAGCCATGTAATCAATGACGCCATCCCTCAAGACTTGTCCTTCTTTGTTCACCGTGTAGGACGTACTGGACGTAATGGCTTGTCAGGAACAGCCATCACCCTCTACCAACCAAGTGATGACTCAGATATTCGTGAGCTTGAAAAGATGGGGATTACCTTTGAGCCGAAAGTCTATAAGGACGGCGAGTTTCAAGATACCTATGACCGTGACCGTCGTGCCAACCGTGAAAAAGCCTATCAAAAACTTGATACGGAAATGATCGGTTTGGTTAAGAAGAAAAAGAAAAAAATCAAGCCTGGCTACAAGAAGAAAATTCAGTGGAAGGTTGACGAAAAACGCAAACGTGAACGTCGTGCGGCTAACCGTGCTAAGGGACGTGCTGAGCGTAAAGCTAAGAAGCAAAGTTTCTAAGTATTGGCTTCTAGGTGAGAGCAAATTTTAATTTAAAAATTCAAGAGGTTGAAACCAAAGTGTTTCAGCTTTTTTGATTATTATCAAACTTTTTGGAAACTCAAAAGACCTTATTTAGTTTGAAGATATATTTTTCTTTTGAGCCTAAGGTCTCAAAACTTCCCAACGCTTATGACTACAAAGTCTTAGTCGTCATTATCACAGCGACAAGTCTCAGTATATGCTCACTACACTCGCAAAATAATTGGCTGTCTTAAGAACTGAAACTATGACAGATTTTAAATAGTTTTATCACAGACATTTTTAAGAAGCTTTCCGTTTAAAGTAAAATAATGTGTAAGTTTGAGGTTATTAGTTGAGTCAACTCTCAAAATCAGGTAGTGACATTTATGTCACTACTTTTTTGTTGGCTTTCTATCTATAATACAATCATAGCTTTTGAGAAAAGGCTAAAAAATATTTTAAAGGAGGTTGTTTTAATGACGACACAAATCATTAACAATTTTAACTCACTTAATTCCGAAGATCTTTCTACTGTTAAGGGTGGAGCATGTAGTTTTTGGGGAGCTACAGCTGCCGTAGGCGTCGGGGCTGTTGGAGGAGCCATTAAAGGTGGTATTCAAACAGGTACTTGGCAAGGTGCAGCCTTAAAGGGTATTGGTTATGGTATTAAAGATGGGATTACTTATGGACTTATTTGTCGTTATTAGGCGATTACTGAGTCAATTTTTTGGCCAAATAGTACTTGCTCTCCTAATTTATGGGCTTATATTCTTTGCTTGGCAACACTTTAGAGGAGAAATTTTCTCAATTGTGTGCATCTATGTCAGTATATCCCTAGCAGATGACGTCTATCATCTCGCAGAAGAATATGTTAAAAAGAAAGTTAACTAGGAATACGTTCCTGTTTGAAAAATAGCATGTAAAAACTTGGCAGAATGATTGTCAAGTTTTTTTATAGCAAAAGTGCTACAATAGGAGTCATGAAAGACACGATTCGAATTCTTCATATCAATGATTTACACTCTCATTTTGAACAGTATCCACAACTCAAGCGAGCTGTGGATGATTTGAGTCAGACGGATAGAGAGTTGATTAAGGTAGATCTTGGGGACAATGTGGATAAGTCCCATCCCTTATCTGATGCGACAGCCGGGCGTTTTAATGTAGCCCTGATGAATGAGTTGGGGATAGACTATGCGACTATTGGAAATAATGAGGGGATTGGTCTGGCCAAGGATGAGCTAGACTGTCTTTATGAGCAGGCTAAGTTTCAGCCTATCATAGGAAATCTCAAGGATGAGGGGAGACAGCCTGAATGGGCCAAGTCCTATCTTATCCACAGAACTAAAGCAGGTACAAACATTGCTTTCTTAGCCTATACCTTCCCATATTACATCACCTATGCTCCCAATGGTTGGCAGGTGTTAGAGCCTATGGCTAGGTTGGAAGAGGATTTGGCTCGTCCTGAGGTAAAGGATGCAGACATAGTCGTCGTTCTTAGCCATCTGGGTGTACGCTATGATGAGCAGATTGCAGAGACTTATCCGCAGGTAAACCTTGTCATCGGGAGCCACACGCATCACCTTTTTGAAGAGGGGAAATTAGTCAATGAAACCTATTTGGCAGCTGCTGACAGATATGGCTATTATCTTGGCTGTATTGACCTTACTGTGGAAAATGGGCGATTGATAGAATGTCAGATTGAGGCTATCCCCACCAAGTCCTACATCTTGGATTTAGACAAGGAGGACGAAACCTTTATCAAGGCTATGCGTGAGGAAGGCCATCGTCGTTTAGCTCAGAAAAAAGTAGCTAATCTAGGTCGAGAACTAGATTTTGATGAGACCTGTCAATTGGTTTTACAGGCTGTTTGTCAGGAGACCGATAGCCAATTAACGCTTTTAAATACTGGACTTATCATGAAAACACTAGGTCCTCAAGTGACCATGGCAGACCTGCAAGAAGCCCTTCCTCACCAGATGCGGATGGCACGTCTAGTCGTGACAGGACAAGAACTCAAAGAAATCTGTCAGGAAGTTTTTACTAAGGCTGAACTCCTTAAAAATCAAGCTATTAAAGGTATGGGATTCAGAGGGAAGACATTTGGTGAAGTAATCACAGGGAATTTTGCTTACAAAAACGGTAATTTGTTGTATAATAGAAGGGTTGTAGATTCCAATGAGAAGTTTAGTTTGGTCCTTGTGGACCAGTACTACTTTGCTTCTTACTTCCCTACAATTAAGGAAAAGGAGGTTACTCTTCTTTTTCCAGATTTGTTAAGGGAACTTGTGGCCAAGTATTTAGGAAAAAATGGTGCCAATTGGGATAAGATATAGAGACATTATTACAGCATCAGGATAGAAAATAAGAGAGAGCAGAAAGGATGGCACATGCGTAAAGAAATCTTGCCAGAAATGTTTAATTATAATAAATATCCAGGGCCAGACTTTGTGTATGTGGCTGATCTTCTGAAATCAGATGCCTGTCAGTTTACAGTTCTTGAAAATCACAAGGATGCTTTAGACGCTACCCGCTTTGGGCAACGTTTTTCTGAAATCATGCTCAAGTATGATTATATCGTTGGGGACTGGTCTAATGATCAGCTTCGTCTTAAGGGATTTTACGAGGACGAGCGCCCTAATACGCGTAAGACAGACCGCATTAGCCGATTATCGGAGTATTTGCGTGAATACTGTGCCTTTGGCTGTGCTTACTTTATTTTGAAAAATGAAGAGCCGCAGTTAATCGTCTTTGAAGAGGAGATGGAGCCTCGTCGCAAGCGCCGTCGTTCTAATAATCGTCGTAATGCTTCTCAGGAATCTAGAGATAGAGAGCGCAATGCTTCTCAAAAGAATAAGGGGCAAAAAGCTTCTGCTAAGCAAAAGCCAGACAAGTCCAAACGAAGAGATAGGGATCAAGAGGGTCCAAGCTTTGAGAAAATCAAGCGTCGCCCTAAGTTCAAATCTAGATCCGAGGACGGTGGTCGTGAGCGTAAGCCTAACTTCAAGAAGAGTCAGAAGCAAGCTCCAAAATCTAAAGGTCAAAACACCCCATCGAAGAAACAAAGCCAGACCAAGTCAGATGGTCAGCATTTCACAATCAGAAAAAAAGGAAATTAAACTATGTCAGAAGTAACAACACAAGCAAAACCAGAACGCCGTAAACGTCAGAAGTTAGAGGATATGGAAGGCTACAAACCTTCTATTTATGGTCTTACTCGTGACGAGTTGATTGATTGGGCTATGGAACACGGTGAAAAGAAATTCCGTGCTACTCAAATTTGGGATTGGCTTTACAAGAAGCGTGTGCAATCTTTCGAAGAAATGACCAACATTTCAAAGGATTTCATTGCTAAATTGAATGAGAATTTCTGCGTAAACCCATTGAAACAACGTATCGTTCAAGAATCTAAAGATGGTACCGTTAAATATCTTTTTGAATTGCCAGATGGTATGTTGATTGAGACGGTTTTGATGCGTCAACACTATGGTTTGTCTGTCTGTGTGACAACTCAGGTTGGATGTAACATCGGTTGTACTTTCTGTGCCAGTGGTTTGATTAAGAAACAACGTGACTTGACTGCTGGTGAGATTGTGGCGCAAATCATGTTGGTACAAAAATACTTTGATGACCGTGGCGACGGTGAACGTGTCAGCCACGTGGTTGTTATGGGTATCGGTGAGCCATTTGATAACTATGACAATGTGCTTCGCTTCTTGCGTACCATTAACAATGACAATGGTCTTGCTATCGGAGCGCGTCACATTACCGTGTCAACATCTGGTTTGGCACCAAAAATCAAGGAATTTGCTAACGAAGGTGTTCAAGTTAACCTTGCCGTGTCACTTCACGCGCCTAACAATGACCTTCGTTCAAGCATCATGCGTATCAACCGCTCGTTCCCACTTGAAAAACTCTTTGAAGCTATCGAGTATTACATCCAAACAACCAACCGTCGTGTAACTTTTGAGTATATCATGCTTAATGAGGTCAATGACCATCCTGAAAATGCACAAGAGTTGGCGGATTTGACTAAGAAAATCCGTAAGTTGTCATACATCAACTTGATTCCATATAACCCAGTATCAGAGCACGACCAATATAGCCGTTCAACGAAAGAACGTGTGGCTGCCTTCTACGATGTGCTCAAGAAAAATGGGGTTAACTGCGTGGTTCGTCAAGAGCACGGTACAGATATCGATGCTGCTTGTGGACAATTGCGTTCAAACACTATGAAACGCGACCGTCAAAAGGCAGTGGCAGAAGCTTCTGGTAAATCAGAAGGTAAGTAAGATGTTTCAGCTTAAGACTTGGGTAGATAAGGATGGAGAACTAACACCAAAAGGAAGAAAGCTAAGCCGAGTTTTGGTCTGTGCTTATCTCCTTTGTTTAGTGCTCCTATGTTGGACACCCCAGTACGGGCTAGTTGAAGGTGTTGAAACCCCTGGTATTCAACATTTTGGTCGTGTCGTGGTCCTATTAACCCCATTCAATAGTTTGACCAACTTTTATCAGCTAGATAGTCTTAAAGAGATTGTCTTTGTGCTTGGGCAAAATGTGACCAACATTTTCTTGCTGAGTCCGCTGATTTTAGGGCTTTTAGCCTTGTACCCAAGATTCAGGTCTTGGAAAAAGGTCCTTTTAGCGACTTTTGCCATGTCTTTGGCGATTGAGGTCGGACAAGTGATTCTAGACCTTCTCATTGATGCTAATCGTGTCTTTGAGCTAGATGATTTATGGACCAATACTTTGGGTGGTTTGGTGGCACTAGGTGCCTACCGCCTTCTTGTAAAACTGATTCAAACGCATTTTAAAGAGTAAAAAACCTGGGAGCTTACGCGTCTCAGGTTTCACTTATTTTCTATCATACAAATACAACACATTCAAAAGAGGGAAAAATGAATAAACACGTTTGGAGAAATAATGAAACATTTAATGATGACAGTAGTCACCGTATTAACGTTAGGAGTAACAATGACGATGGTTAAGGCAGATACCTATCAAAGTGGCCGTGATGCCGATATCATGCGAGAAAGAGGACAGGTTTGGAATTATTCTGAGGCTAAGAGAGAGCCTCAATTAGCTAACTACAACACCGATGGTCGCTATCTCAGTGAGGCAACTAACTTTGAATTGTACAATTTTGTCAGAGAGTATAAGACATCTGATGAAATCAGACGCATTTGGAACCCTAAGAAAGATGAATCCGTTATCCATGATAAGGATAGCTACTCTATGGATGATGGGCACAAGGTCTATAATTTTGATTCCTTTGCTTATCAATTGCCAGAGTCTACTGATTTTGGGAAGTTATCTTATATTGGTCACTTTCAGTTAGAAGATGGCACAATCTATCGCTATTGGAAGTAACCTTATCATACGAGACTTATACGAGGTCTATTATTAACCATTTGTAAGGATAGGAGGAGTAACTTGTCTTTTAAAGAATCAATCATTGCAAAACTTTGGTGGTTTTTCAAGTTAGAAAAACGCCGGTATATTGTCGGGATTTTGGCACTGAGTCTGGTTTCGGTTCTCAATCTGATTCCTCCTATGGTTATGGGGCGGGTCATTGATGCTATCACATCGGGAAAATTGACCAATCAGATCTTGCTTCTGAATCTCGTATATTTGCTTTTGGCAGCTCTGGGGATGTACTATTTGCGCTATGTTTGGCGCATGTATATCTTGGCGACTTCTTATCGCTTAGGCCAGATTATGCGTTCACGCCTTTTTGAGCATTTTACTAAGATGTCGCCTTCTTTTTATCAAAAGTACCGAACTGGGGACCTCATGGCCCATGCAACCAATGATATCAACTCTTTAACCCGCTTGGCTGGCGGGGGCGTCATGTCAGCCGTGGATGCCTCTATCACAGCCTTGGTAACCCTAATCACCATGTTTTTCAGCATTTCCTGGCAGATGACACTGGTGGCTGTCTTACCCCTCCCCTTCATGGCTTTTGCGACTAGTCGTTTAGGACGCAAGACCCATAAAGCTTTTGGAGAATCCCAGGCAGCCTTTTCAGAACTTAATAATAAGGTCCAAGAGTCGGTATCAGGTATCAAGGTAACCAAGTCTTTTGGCTATCAGGAGGCTGAGCTTCAGTCCTTCCAAGAGACCAATAAGATGACCTTTAAAAAGAATATGCATACCATGAAGTATGATAGCCTTTTTGATCCTTTGGTCTTACTCTTTGTTGGCTCATCCTATGTTTTGACCCTTCTTGTCGGTGCCTTTATGATTCAGGCTGGTCAGATAACGGTCGGAAATTTGGTAACCTTCATTACCTATTTGGACATGCTGGTTTGGCCTCTAATGGCCATTGGCTTCCTCTTTAATATCACACAGAGAGGAAATGTGTCCTACCAACGTATTGAAAATCTTCTGGAGCAGGAATCAGATGTTCAAGATCCTGCGCACCCTCTCCCAAGTATTGAAAATGGTCGCTTAGAATATGCGATTGACCGCTTTGCCTTTGAGGATGAGGATACTTTGAGAGATATTCATTTCACCTTGGACAAGGGGCAAACCCTTGGTTTGGTTGGACAGACTGGCTCAGGAAAGACGGCCCTTGTCAAGTTGCTCTTGCGGGAGCACGATGTTAATCAAGGAGCCATCTATTTGAATGGTCATAACATCCGAGATTATCGCCTATCAGACTTGCGTAGCTTGATGGGCTATGTTCCTCAAGACCAGTTTCTCTTTGCCAGCTCCATTTTAGACAATATCTGCTTTGGTAATCCGGATCTCTCCTTTGACAAGGTAGAAGAAGCGACTAAGTTAGCTCAAGTTTATGATGACATCAAGGATATGCCTGAAGGCTTTGAAACAATCATTGGTGAAAAGGGTGTCAGCCTATCAGGCGGTCAAAAACAACGTCTGGCCATGAGTCGGGCCATGATTTTGGATCCAGATATTTTGATTTTGGACGACTCCCTATCTGCGGTTGATGCCAAGACAGAATATGCTATTATTGACAATCTCAAACATACCCGCAAGGACAAGACAACTATCATTACCGCCCATCGTCTGAGTGCGGTGGTGCACGCTGACCTTATCTTAGTCATGCAGGATGGTCGTATCATTGAACGTGGCCGTCATGAGGATTTGCTAGCTCAGGGTGGTTGGTATGCCAAGACCTATGAGTCTCAACAGTTAGAAATGGAAGGAGGAGAAGAAGATGATGCCTAATCAAAACCAATGGTCTGTGTTTAAGCGTCTCTTGACCTATCTCAAGCCTTACAAATTCTTGACCTTTCTAGCTTTAGCCTTCCTCTTGTCCACAACGGTTATCAAGAGTATTATTCCCCTTGTGGCCTCTTATTTTATTGACCACTATCTTCATGATATGAATCAGGCGGCAAGTTTAATTCTGATTGGTTACTATGGTCTTTATCTTTTGCAGACACTAGTTCAGTATTTGGGAAATCTCTTTTTTGCGCGTGTGTCCTACAGCATTGTCAGGGATATTCGCCGAGATGCCTTTGCCAATATGGAGAAACTAGGCATGTCTTACTTTGACAAAACTCCAGCAGGCTCTATCGTTTCCCGCTTGACCAATGATACAGAGACTATTAGTGAGATGTTCTCAGGGATTCTGTCTAGCTTTATTTCGGCTATCTTTATATTTGTTACCACCCTTTACACCATGATGATCTTGGACATTCGTCTGACCGGGCTTATTGTGCTCTTTCTTCCTCTGATTGTTCTTTTGGTTAATCTCTACCGCAAAAAATCAGTGGTCATCATTGAAAAGACCAGAGCCTTGCTTTCAGATATAAATGCCAAACTGTCAGAGAGTATCGAAGGGATTCGCATCATTCAGGCCTTTAACCAAGAGAAACGCCTCAAAAAAGAGTTTGATGCCATTAATGAGGAACACCTGATTTACGCCAGCCGTTCCATGTCACTGGATTCTCTCTTTCTACGCCCAGCCATGAGTTTACTGAAGCTCCTGGGCTATGCTGTTCTCATGGCCTACTTTGGCTACCGAGGTATCTATTTGGGCATCACAGCGGGGACCATGTATGCCTTTATCCAGTACATTAACCGCCTCTTTGATCCCTTGATTGAAGTGACACAAAACTTCTCAACCTTGCAAACCTCGATGGTCTCAGCAGGTCGGGTCTTCGCCTTGATCGACGAGCGCACCTATGAACCTGAGCAGAGAGGCACAGATGCCAAGGTTACTGAGGGGAATATTCGCTTTGAAAATGTCTCCTTCTCCTATGATGGCAAGCACCAGATTTTAGATAGTATTTCCTTCTCTGTCAATAAAGGAGAAACCATCGCCTTTGTCGGTTCTACAGGTTCCGGAAAATCCTCTATTATCAATGTCTTTATGCGTTTCTATGAGTTCCAATCAGGACGAGTTCTTCTTGACGGTGTGGATATTCGCGATTATAGTCAGGCAGAGCTACGTAAGAACATTGGTCTTGTCCTTCAGGAACCCTTTCTCTATCATGGTACAATCAAATCCAATATTGCCATGTATCAAGATTTAACTGATGAAGAAATCAAAGCCGCTGCTGAGTTTGTGGATGCCAACCACTTTATCGACAAACTTCCAGAAGGTTATGAAGCTCCAGTTTCCGAACGAGGTTCAAGTTTTTCAACCGGTCAACGTCAGCTTCTAGCCTTTGCTAGGACCGTTGCTAGTCAGCCTAAAATCTTGATTTTGGATGAAGCGACAGCCAATATTGATTCGGAGACAGAGGCTATTGTCCAAAACTCTCTAGCAAAAATGCGTCAAGGACGTACAACCATTGCCATTGCCCACCGCCTATCGACTATCCAAGATGCCAACTGCATCTATGTCTTAGACAAGGGCCGCATCATCGAACACGGTAGCCACGAGGAACTCCTAGCCCTTGGTGGTACCTATCATAAGATGTACAGCCTACAAGCAGGTGCAATGGAAGGAGCGTAAGCTAATCTAGACCATAGATTTTATATTCGAAAAGATTTCTTAAAAATCAAAATCGAGTAGTGACATTTATGTCACTACTTTTTTGTTGGCCTACAACTTATAATAAAACCATAGCTTGAGAGAAAAAGCTAAAAAATAATATTTTAGGAGGTTGTTAGAATGACAACACAAACAATGAACAATTTTGAAACACTCGATCTCGAGGCACTTGCAAACGTTGAAGGTGGCGGATGGGTTAAGTGTTATGCCGGCACAATCGGATCTGCTCTAGTAGGATCAGCTGGAGGCCCAGTAGGTTACTGGGGAGGAGCTTTAGTTGGTTATGCCACATTCTGCTAATATTTAGGTGACCCTATGCTTAAAGATAAAAAAATGTATTTATTAGCCATTTTCCTTTTAGGATTTGGCATTGCTAACCTTTTTAGAAATTTAGATTTTGTACATCATATCATTAATTTGGTAGGGTTGGCATTAATCACTTATAGTTTGATTTTTAGTAAATGGGAGCGACTCAAAAAATAGGTGGATTCCTGTCAGTAATCATCTAGGAATTGGTAAGTTGTGTCAACTGAAAAATTATATTTATGGATATTGTTTTTCTGACATCAGCTAAAAGAAATCGGAAAAAAGTAGTGACATTTATGTCACTACTTTTTTGTGGCCTATCACCCTATAATAAAATCATAGCTTGAAAGAAAGAGCTAAAAATAGTTTAGGAGGTTGTTAGAATGATAAGGCAAACAAATAACACTTTTGAAACACTCGATCTCGAGGCACTTGCAAACGTTGAAGGTGGTGATGGATTATGTTTGATTTGAAAAGTTATATTTTAGGGATGGCTTTCATGGCTGTGATGAGTTTTTTAGATAAGCCTATTATGTCATTTCTTGAAAAACACAAAGTTACCAATTCCGCTAAAAAGAAATTCTAATTGAGATACCTTGTCAATTGCTAGTCTGTGAATAGCTTTGCACAGAAAGCTAAAAACACTTTAAGGAGAAAAGTATGTTCAAAAACTCAAAACCGTATTTACTGGCTACCATTCTCATAGGAATGGGCCTCGCTAATCTATTTAGAAGTTTGGATGCAGTCCATCATACCATTAATTTGCTAGGCCTAACCTTGCTTCTTTATAGTCTTCTTTTTAAAAAATGGGTACAGTTTAAAAAGTAACTTTTGGCCCCTTTGAACGTGAGGTCCTTGTAAATGCTTATTTTTGATGTTCCCGAAGTAAAATTATTCTTGCTAATGATAGCGGAGATTGTATTATATTTGATTGTTTTTCTTTGTAATAGAAAAGACAAAGATATGTATATTCGCTTATTTAAAGTATCTGTACTAATGACACTACTGTATTACATCTCCAGTAGAATTTAATCGCTAAGGACTTACTTGAGATCTTACAACAGTAGAATAAAATACAGAAAGGAATAGCGTTAAATGTAATAGCTTATTCAGTCTACAAGACTGACTGAGGTTATTCATAGCTTAATTGTTTTATCATGAAGTTAAAGAATATTAGTCCGAGAGTATTGCGATTTTTTAGGGTCGCTACTGCTATATTGGCAGTTTTCCTTATAAGTACCAGTATTTCTCTCTACAAAAGCAAGACTTCTCCAGAGATTTGGTTAGCAGTCGGAGCACTAGCTTTAGTAGTCATTTTTGTAAATGGGCTGCTCTACTGTATGCTTAAGAAGCGTTCCGATTCAGTAAATCCGTTAATAATATGGCAGTCCTTCATTGTCTTTCTGGTCATCTCATTTCTAGTGCTTTGTGTAGAGTTTTACACCTTACTAACATTCAGTGATACCACAGACCGCATAGTACTAGTCGTATTAATGCTTTTGTTAATTCTCTGTGATTTTCTAGCTTACTTGCAAGTCAAAAAATATTTTAAAAGATAGAAAATATAGTAACCATTTGTGACATTATTCAATTTACGTTGCATAAAGTGCATAAAAGCGCTATAATAAGAAAGTGATTAATGAAAAATGTGAAAATTAGAGTAGGATTTCTATGGCTTGAAAGAAGTTCTTCTATCGTATAGACAAAACTTACAGTGTCTGGGTTTTCAAAAATGTCATGAAAGGAGGATTACTATTGGAACAATCTGTTTTTTCTAGAAAATACATAATATTTATCCTACAAGTTATCTTGGCTGTCTGTATTCAATGTGTGATAACATTTTTCTGGCATCAAGAAAGAACATTTTTATTTTATATCTTGTCACTTTATGTTTCTTTATCGTTCTCTGATGATCTTAGTCAGCTGATTTTTAGAAATGAGAAGTGATGTATTTGTTTTAAGCAGCATGGAAAGTGACAGATTCGTGTCTTTAGCCATGCTAGATTCAGAATAATAGCCAATCATTCTTTAGATAACGCTCTAGTAGTTTATGTAAATGACTCTAGTAGAAAAGGAATTACCATGGTGATATTACAAAAAATTAGTTCTGCTGTGTTACGTTCTTTACGTGTCGTATCAGCAATCTTAGGAGTAGTCATTGGGAATATAGCTTTAAATCCTCTATCTAGTCAGCATCCAATCTGGATTTGGCTACCATTTAGGACCTATAGCTATTTTTTGGGACGCTGGCTTTTAAATGACTATCAGGGTGCTATACTAAAGATGTGATTGAAAAATTAGTTAAAAGAAATAAGGAGGTTTTCTTAATGACAGGACTTAAATGGTTTGCAGGAGGCAAAGAGAGACGAGAACAAGCAGTAGCTATCATCGATGAAGTAATTGAAACTATTGGAGATAAGCCAGATTATGCTGATTTGAAGCAGGTCCTGCACTCCTACCGAACGGAACTTGCAGACTCTCGTTCAGCCACTCCCTATATCTTAAGCAGGATGTCACTGGAAATATCCGAAGTGGTCAGAAAAGACCAGCTAACCTTGTCTCCCTTTATCGAGGAGCGAATGGCAGATTTGCGAAAATTGCTAGCGATTCGTTATGGCTATTGATGTCATTAGGGAGGATTTCTTGGTTTTAAGGTTGAGTTGTTCATTGAGAATTTGTCTTATTTCACTGTCTTGGCTACATCATTTGTTTAAATAACATTAAAATGAATCGTAAAAATTGAAGATTAAATCTTGTTTATTTCCACACAATAAAAAAATCCCATGGGAGTTCTCATCCTATGGGATTTTTTTGTGATAAAAAGCTAATAAGGCAATGTCATCTGACTTTGGCTTAGGTCCACGGTCAATTCATAGTCGCTATTGTCACGAATAGTGTGCTCAAAGTCTGTGGTATAGAGAACAAGTCGGAGTTTGTCGCCCTTGTTGAGTTTGTAGATGGTTGGTTGCAAATCCAAACCGATAGTCATCCATTCATTTGGAGTGACATTCTCAATGCTAAGGAGGTTCTTGCGATTTTGCAGGTTAAGGTGTCCTTTGGTAATGATACGGTATTTTGCCTGCTTGAATGGCAATTCACGTAAGGCTTCTTCCTTGAAGAGACGGCCGTTATCTAGATTCATGCGTTTGAGTGCGGGAATAGGTGCGAGATACTTCTTGTCACCCATTTCTAGAACTTGGGCCGAAATGAGACCACGGTTTGTATTAGACTTAACCTTGAGCTCTAGGTGGACACGACCATTAATCTGGATATCTTGGTCCAGTTCAAAGTCCAAGGTAATGGCATTGGCTTTGTCTGCAAAGAGGTAATCCTTGAAGCTTTGGTAAGCTTTACCGTATTTGGTGAAGGTTTCCTCTTCGTAATGGTTAGCGATGCTAGCTTCAGCCTGACCAAGCTGAATGTGTTTAGCATTCTCATGACCAAAGTTATCGAGAACCTCCCAGGTCTGCTCAGACTGGTTATTTTGCCAGATAACAGTAGGTAGTGTGTAGCCATTCTCCAAACCAAGGAGTTTCTGACAAATCAAGGCGTTCATGCTTTCTCGGAAGTCAATAGACTGCCAGGCATTCATGTAAACGTGGGCACCATTGTGGAAGAAGAGGTGTTTTTCAAGAGAGTATGGAAGAGCATTGAACATTTGATAGACGTTAATCGGTTTGACATTCCAATCCTGGCTACCATGTGTAAAGACAACAGTGGCTTTGACACGGTCTGCGAACTGCACATAGTTACGGTCATGCCAAAACTGGTTATAGTCTCCATGCTTACGATCAATAGCCGTACTTAGCTCCTTAAGGTAGGCCTCGTAGTCTTTTTGGTGGCGTAGGTATTCTCCAGCCAATAGGGCACGAGAGTAGGTGAATTCAGTCAAGGTATCGAGATCCTCACCAGGGTAGCCTCCAGGACTAACGAGGAGGCCGTTTTCACGGTAATAGTCGTACCAAGAAGAAATACCCGCTTCAGCAATAACCATTTCCAAACCTTCAACGCCAGTTGTAGCAAGGGCGTTGGACATGGTACCTAAGTATGAAAGTCCAGTAGTAGTCACCTTACCAGAAGCCCAATCAGCAGTGATTGTATGCTGTCTGCTACGGCTAGTAAAGGCGCGTGCACGACCATTGAGCCAGTCGATGACAGCTTTATAGGCCAGAATTTGTTGATAGTCTCCAGAGGTCATGAAACCTTCTGAGTTGAAGGTACCGACACCGGATACATAGATAGAGGCCACACCACGAGCTAACATGTAATCGTTAAGTGTGTAGGTATCTGTGTGAGCAAAACGCTCCTGAGTCTTTGTGACAGGATTGATAGGCGTAAGGTCTGCCTCTGGTACCTTGATTTCAGGTTGTTTAAGAGAGATTTTACCTGCTGGTTTGACGAGCAAGTCTCCCTCCATCTTGTGGGTGAGCTTATCTGAAGCAGGCTCATTAGTCCCTTGTTGATAAGGACTTGCGGTCATCATGGCTGGAACTGGGAAGTCCACATCAGGACGTAGGATAGTCACCTTGACCAAGTCTAACTGCCCGTCTTTATCAGTATCTACAGGTGTTTCGACATAAACCACTTCACGGTGAAGCTGATTAGTGTCAAATGTTGCTAAGCTCTTACCATTAAAGAAGACGTAGTCATTACTTACAGGGATTAAATCCTGAGCTACTAACTGATCAATTAAGGTATTGCCAGACTGTGTGCGTGTCGCCAACAATTGATGCAGGTTGTTAAGACTACCATCAAAAGTGATTGGAAAGGCCATTTTCTCTAGGAAAGCAGCACTGTCTGTAAAGTCCACATTAGGGACAAAGCCTAGCAGTTGAAGGGCTACCAAGCCAAAGACTTCAGCAGTCAAAGGACCATCTGATTGGAAGAAGGTTAGGAGGTCAGTCTCTGAATCAGCAATCCAATTTTTCAAAGCCAAATCAGTATCTTCAAAGAAAAGGAAGGACTTGCGAACAAAGGCTTCAAAATTGGCCTTGGAACTAGCATCTAGAGAGACTTCAAAGCCCAAAGAACGGAGTTCCTGACAAGCTATTTCAGGACTAACTGGGATGTAACTAAACTGATTAAATTTCATATTCAAAAACCTCAAAAATAATACGTAAACATTTCAGAAATATCTTTACATCAGACATTATACTTGATAAAATGATAGATGTCTAAATTATTGTAAAATCGAAAGGAAATAAAGAGACAAATGAATGATTTTCTAAAAGAAGCGTTCACCAGTGAATGGGTTTTGAAATACCTCACTGAGTTTATCGCGACTGCTTTTCTTGTAGCCCTTGGTAATGGTGCCGTTGCCAACGTTGAGCTTAAGGGAACAAAAGGTAACAAATCTGGTTGGATTGTAATCGCCTTTGGTTATGGTTTTGGTGTTATGATGCCAGCCCTTATGTTTGGTGATGTTTCTGGTAACCACATCAACCCTGCCTTCACACTTGGACTTGCTGCATCTGGCTTGTTCTCATGGGTAGGTGTTCCTGGATACCTTATTGCACAACTTCTTGGTGCCTTTGTAGGTCAAGCTATCGTGGTTTGGGTTCACCAACCTTACTATGTACAAACTGAGAATCCAAACAATATTCTTGGTACCTTCTCAACGATTTCAGCAGTTGACACTCATGATGACACACCAGAAAATCGTAACCGTGCTCTCCTTAACGGTTTTGTTAACGAGTTCGCTGGTTCATTCCTTCTCTTCTTTGGTGCCCTTGCTTTGACGAATAACTACTTTGGTCACAAGCTTGCTCAACAAGCTCTTGCTGTTGGTTACACTAAAGAAATGGTTGACGGACAATTCCACGGAGCTCTTGAAACAGCTCACATCGGTGTTGGTTTCTTGGTTTGTGCCTTGGTTCTTTCATTTGGTGGACCTACAGGACCAGCCCTTAACCCAGCCCGTGACTTGATGCCACGTCTTCTTCACCACATCTTGCCAACATCAGTTCTTGGTGAGCACAAAGGTGATTCTAAATGGTGGTATGCATGGGTTCCAGTTGTGGCGCCAATCCTTGCAGGACTTTTGGGAGTATACTTGTTCAAAGCCCTCTATCTTTAATCAATAATAAAAAATCTGAAGCCAATGCTTCAGATTTTTTTATGCTTAAAATTTTGAACGTAACAAAAAAACTGAGAAAGCATTCTCAGTTACATAGGAGTAGTCATAACCAGAATTGTAGCACCTAAGGTGTAAAGGTTCCACAAAACATGAAGTGTGATACTTGTAGATAAGTTCTCTCTTTTTTGGTAGACCATAGAGAGGGCCAAACCCATTCCGATATAAAGGAGGAGATGGGCAAGATTGGTAGGCATGTGGAAGAGACAAAAGAGACCGGTACTCACTAAAACAGCAACTGTCGAATAAGGAGACAACCAAGTGAAAATCCACTTACGAAAGAGCAGTTCTTGTAAGAAGGCTGTAGTCATCATACCAATCGCTACTGGTAGGATAGGCGTTGTCGTAAGGGTTCTTTGAAGTTCTGCATGGTAGTTGGTGTGAGTCAGTAGCATAAGATTGCTTCCAATAACTCCCATCAGAAAAATAAGCACAAAGCCCCAGATAATAGCTTTAGTATCCTTTCGGTCGAGTCTAAAGTGAGTAAGCAAACCTTCATTTTTAGCCCAAAGATAGGTAATATAAAAAATAATGAGATTGACAGCGATAATTCCCCAGCTTTCAAGGCTAGTGAAGGTCAACCCAGTCTGATTGTTATAGGACGTTGTCATACCTAAAGCCAGGTTTGGGATAGCTATCATCAGCAGTAAAAAGAGTCCCTGATAGGTATGTCTAAACGCCAAATGATTGACGAGAGTTTTCATAGTCTCTATTATACTCTAAAATGAGGAAATAGCTAGTCCTACGGTAAATATAATATAATGATTTTCATAATTTATGTGAAAGAATGTGAAAAAATTACAATCCTGTTTTTTCTTAGGAAAATCCTTGTCACACAGGCTCTTTTCGGATAAAATAGAAAAGAATGGAGGTTGTCATGACGCAATCAGGGAATTTTAAGTTTCACACACCAATCTTTCGTGTGAATAACAGACAAGAAAATATTGATTTTTACCAAAATACATTAGGATTTAAGCTTTTGACTGAGGAAAATGCCCTTGCGGTCTTCACAGATTGGACAGACCGTAACTCACTTTTTGTGATTGAGGAGTCACCAGCTTACCGTTGCCGTGCGGTTGAAGGCCCTAAGAAAATTAATAAAGTGGTTATCAAGGTTTCAGATCCACTTGAGATTGAGTACCTTTTGGCGCGTGATGATCACCAAGCCAAGGCTATTTTCCAAGGGGAAAAAGGGTATGCTTTTGAAACAATCTCACCTGAGAATGGTCTTATTTTGATGCATGCCGAAGATGACTTGTCTACTCTCAAGACAGTCGAGTACGCAGATGTTGAAGAAAAAGAAGATTTCAAAGGAGTGTCAGACTTTACGGTCGAGTCTTTGACCTTGAACGTTGTTGATACAGCTCAAGCAGCTTTCTTTTACGACAATCTTTTTGGTGAAGAATTGCCTTTGTCTATCCACTTTGAGAAAGCAGAAGGTCCTGACCTCCAAGTGAGTCCAGACCAGACTTGGGATTTGGAAATTCTAGAATTTAAGGTAGCTGAAGACTACGACTTGGTTGCCTTGCATGAGAAACTTGAAAAGGAACAGTTCTCAAGTTATCTAGATACTAAAGAAAGCCTACTCGCACTGACTGATATGAGTAATATTGAGGTTTGGCTAACAAAATAATGACTAATTTTAAACAAACATTGTCAACAATTACAGACTACATCAAGGCTGACATCTTCCCGGGTGCCAGCCTTGCACTTTATGACGGACAAGATTGGCAGGAGCATTATCTAGGAACTCAGGATGGAAATATTCCGGTAGTTCCAGGACTGACCTATGATCTAGCTAGTGTTTCCAAGGTGGTAGGAGTAGGGACCCTCTGTCTTTTCTACTTGCAGGCGGGAAAATTGGACTTGGACGAGAAACTATCGACCTATTATCCTGCAGTAGTGGATAAGACGCTAACTCTTCGTCAGCTTCTTTCTCACAGTAGCGGCATTGATCCTTTTATTCCAAACCGTGATGAGTTAGACCAAGCTGGCTTGATTTCTGCTATTAATGCCATCAAAGTTAAGGATGATAAACCTTTCTTGTATACCGATATTAATTTTATTCTCCTAGGCTTGATGCTTGAGAAAGTCTCTGGACAAACACTGGATAAGCTCTTTGACAGCGAAATTTTTCAACTTTTTGGTATGACTGAAACACGGTTTGGGCCAGTTGAGGTTGCTGTTCCAACTGTTGAGGGAATTCCGGGAGGAACTGTTCACGATCCCAAGGCTCGAGTGCTCAAAGAGCATACAGGTTCAGCAGGCCTCTTTTCAACCCTAAAGGACTTAGAAATCTTTGTTGACCATTATTTGACGGATGATTTTGCTAAAAATCTGACGCAGAATATCAGCCAATCCAATAAGGAGCGCAGTGTCGCTTGGGACCTTCAAGGCGATTGGATTCTTCATACTGGTTATACAGGTACCTTTGTGCTTATCAATATCCCAGCTCAACGTGCAGCTATTTTCCTCAGTAATCGTACTTACTACAAGGATGAGAGAGCTCAATGGATTAAAGACAGAGATGTTTTAATTGAGATAATGAAGAAGGAGCTGATTCGTGAAACGGTCGAGTAGACATTCTAAGGAAAGCAAACTTGTCCCTTGGTTTTTGAGTCTCCTCTTTTGTGTGCTTAACGGGAGTAGTCTCTTTGTCTGTGGTATGTTTTTTGGGGTGATGGTCGACTTGTTGGCATTTGATAAAGATTCCTTCTATTTAGGTGTTCTTGTATTTTCTTGTATAGTAGTCCCTATAATCGCTTCTTCTTATATCTTGATAAGAGAGATACTATACAAATTGATTCATTGCCTTAGTTATCGTGCCCAACCTGATTTGAAAGTCATTCGTATGAGGAGAGGATTTGATATTCACTTTCCTGTATTTGAAAAGTACAGTCAGGACTATAAGTTACTCTACAAGAAGCGTTCCAAGAAGCTTCAAATAGGGTATTTGCTTATATGTTTAGGATACTTTAGTGGACTTAGCCTTATAATGATTACCTTTACAGTTCTATTGAGAGGACTGTTTGAGCTCCTAGAACTAGAATCAAAACTGTCATCTTCTGAATATAAACAATTTCTTGGTTTTTTGGTCTGCATGGGAGTGTTTGTCCTTCTTTTTAAAGGGCAGAAATACTGGAAAAAGATCGTAGAGACATTAAAGAAAAGAGAATATGTATCAGTTCTTGCTGTCGAGCATGGCTATCCTATATCTGCGACAAAAGAAGAAGCTTAAGCAGTTGACCTACTGCTTAAGCTTTTTTACTTAGTAATGATTTTTCAACAGTAATGTGTTGGATACCAGCCTCTTCAAAGATTTTACCGACTTCCTGATAGCCATTATTGAGGTAGAACTTAAGTGCCCTGAGTTGAGCATGGAGAGAAATAGTCTGGAAGCCTTGCTCTTGTGCAAAATCTTCAGCTTCTTTCAAGAGAATGCTTCCCAGACCTTGGCCTTGGTAGGCCTCGAGCACCGCCATACGTTGGAGGGTAAGCTGAGTCAAATCTTTATTAGGCAGTAGGCGTACGGTTGCTGCAGCCTTGTCTTTATCATCGTATAAAACAAAGTGAATACAGTAGGCTTCATTTGCGTCAATCTCGATAGAGTGAGGAACTCCTTGCCCTTTAACGAAAACGGTGTTCCGAATAGCCACAGCATCTAGATAAGTCTCTGAAAGTGTATCTCTTGTATGTTTGATAATCATAGAACCAGTGTAACAAAGATTCTAGTATATCGTCAACGAAAAAAAGCTTGATGAGAGGAGTAGTCATCAAGCTCTTTATCTTGTTTTATTCATTTATCTTTCGACCGTTTGTATCTTGGATAGGACGGTTATTTTCAAATCCAAGGGTTTGAGTGAATTTCTCCACTTGTTCCTTGCTGACAGTTTCTTGATTCTTGAAGACAATCCAGTTAACACCTTCAGTACATGGAGGTGTTGTTAGGGAACCTTCAAAGTTGTAGTAGTCCTTGTCTTCAGGATAGAAATCATCAAGTGAGATGGCCTGAGAAAGCTCAGTTTCAGTATTGGCCGCCTGAGGCATTTTGTCCCAGATTTGTTTTAAAGATTGATTTTCATCGCCATAATTATAGAGAACGGAGACAACTGTGATTTTCCCATTATCTGTTTTATAGACGAAGTGCCCCTCTAGAGGATAAGTCTGACCATCAATTTCATTCTCAGCTGGTGCGTGAAAATGGAACTGTTGCAACTTGTAAACTTCGTTACCAATTGTTAGGGTATTCTTTGGATTTTTGAAGCTGACTTCAATAGTATGCCCATTATTTTCAACTTGAGCTTCTGATTCTTGATTATTAAGGTTTAGTTCAGGAACATCAACGTCCTCAGCTCCGGTGATATTGATCGGAGATTGTTCTTTACCATTTTTGCTGAGTTCATAATCTTTCGAAAGGTCACCCCAATGGTCTGGACCAGTAGAGCCAGTATAACCCCATTGAACGTCCTTGGACTTTGAGTTTTCGGTTTTTGTCTCGGATTGGCAGGCTACGAGTAGGACTGTACTTGCTACGAGAGCTACTAATCCAATTAGCTTAAAACTTTTCTTATTCATCTTTCTTCCTTATACTCTTTTATTTTATTGTCATACTAGTTGACCTGTTATTTGTAAACTAGCAGTTAGACAGTGATAGAGTGTCATTTCTCTAAGGTGCTTCTGAGAAGGAAGTGTTTGGAGAAACCAAACGGAAACGCTTTTATTTTATAGCTAATCTGAGAAAAAGTCAAATATAAATTATAGTAGATTTAGAAAAATATAATGAAAATATGTGTTTTACAAAAAGAAAAGAACTCGCAATTGCGAGCTCTTTATTCGTTTTTATCCCAAAGCATCGTCCATTGAAAGAACTTCGTGGAAGACACGTTGTGTCAATTCAGTTTTTTGTTCTGGAGTGAGGTATTTAGTGTTTACACAGTATCCAGAGATACGTACGATAACATCTTCACCGCTCATGATCTTTTCGTAAACGTCTGACAAGTCCATTACGTTCAAGTTAACGTGTTGTCCACCATTTTCGAAGTATCCGTCGAGGATAGTTACGAGGTTATCAACTTGTTCGTCGTGAGTCTTACCAAGGGCACGAGGTGATACTTGAGTAGTAAGTGAGATACCGTCAGCTGCATAACCGAAGTCAAGACTTGCAAGTGAGTTCAAGTTTTGCAACCATCCACCTTTAGCTTTGTTAGATGGGTTAGCACCTGGTGAGAAGAATTCCAATTTAGACAAGTTCACTGAACCATCTTCGTTGAGATATACCCCTTTGTGGACTGGAGAGTTACCAGTTTGTTTAGAGTAAGCAACGTTAGAAGTGATTGTAAGAAGTGAAACTGTAGCTTCTGCATCTTTATAGAGTTTGTGGCTGCGAAGACGAGTAGTGTAAGCTTCGATCAACCATTCTGCCAATTCGTTTGAACGTGGGTCATCTTCACCCCAACGTGGGTATTCACCGATTGTTTCGTAGTCGTAGATGTAGCCATCTTCGTCACGGATTGGTTTAACTGTAGCGTATTTGATAGCTGCCAATGTATCAACAGTATTTGCGAAACCACAGATACCGAATCCCATGTTAGCACGTTGTTTAGTTGGCAAGAAGGCCATTTGAACAGCTTCATAGTTGTACTTATCAGTCATGTAGTGGATGATGTTAAGGGCATCTACGTAAGTGTCAGTCAACCAGTCAAGAGATTTTTCGAAGTTAGCTTTAACAGTGTCAAAGTCAAGAACTTCATCACGGATTGGATCGATGTCAAATACTTTGTAGTCTTTATGAACATCGTCGTAACCACCGTTCAAACCAGTAAGAAGGGCTTTAAGTACGTTAACACGAGCACCGAAGTATTGGATGTTGTGGCGTTGTTCTTCGTTTTCTGGGTCAAGTGGTGATACACAACATGAGATACAGCTCATTTCACCGTATCCGTCTTTAGCCATAGTAGTCACACCTTCGTATTGGATAGAAGAGTGCTTGTGGCTCATGTGCATACAGTAGCGACGGAATGAGTAAGGCAATTTGTCAGTCCAAAGAACTGTCAAGTTTGGTTCTGGAGAATTACCGATGTTGTCCAAAGTGTTCAAGAAACGGTAGTCCATCTTAGTAACACGGTGACGTCCGTCAGCACCCATACCAGCCATAGAAGTTGTGATGAATGTTGGGTCACCTGAGTACAATTGGTCGTAAGCTTTTGTACGAGCAAACTTAACTGTACGAAGTTTCATAACGAAATCGTCAACGAATTCTTGGATTTCTGATTCAGTATAAGTACCACGAGCAAGGTCACGTTCTGCGTATACGTCAAGAACGATTGGCACACGACCAAGTGAAGTTGCCGCACCATTGATAACACGACATACAGCCATGAAAGCAATGTTTGTCCATTGGATAGCTTCTTTAGTATCGAAGGCTGGACGACGAACGTCTACTCCGTAAAGGTCACCAAGAGCAACGACTTGTTGAAGTGCTTGATATTGAAGGTTAACTTCTTCACGAAGACGGATAGTTTCTTCGTCGATTTCTTTGATAGCATTCCAGTCGTTAACTTTTTCTTGCATCAAGTAGTCAGCACCATAAAGGGCAAGACGAGCGTAAACACCGATGATACGTCCACGTGAGTAAGCATCTGGAAGACCAGTAACTGTGTGAGCGTGACGTGCACGACGGATGTTTGAAGTGTAAGCACGGAAGATACCGTCATTAACTGTAGTTACGTATTTAGTGAAAATTTCGTGTACAGCTGGATCTGGTTCATAACCGTGTTCTTTCAAAGCAGTTTCCGCCATACGGATACCACCTTTAGGCATGAAGTTCAATTTGAAGAGCTCATCATTTTGGATACCATAGATAAGTTCATCTTCTTTTGAAATGTAACCTGCAGGGATGTCAGCGATTGAAGTTGGACGAGTATCCATTGGGAAGCGTCCTTCAGCTTCATAACCTGCTTTAGTTTCGTCTACGATTTTTTTGATTTTAAGTGAGCGTTCAGTTGGTCCTGCAAGGAAGCTTTCATCACCATCATATGGTGTGTAGTTTGCTTGTACGAAGCGAGACACACTTGCTTTTTCTTTCCAATCAGTTCCCTTAAAGCCTTCCCACGCTTTTTCGAAAACATCAGTGTTAGTTTTTACGGTTGCCATAGTTTGTACTCCTATAATTCTAGTAACAAATAATCTGTTACATTCTCTAAGAGTATTCTATCACACAGTAACCGCTTACACAACTTTAAAACTGCATTTTTAGAGACATTCTTTTATAATACAGTTTCGAAAACGACAAATCTGTATTATAAATTTCTGTTTTTTGATAGATTTTGGTATCATAAGGGGAGAATGCTTTGTAGGCCCAAAGTTTTATGTGAAAAGCTTTACAATGAGATAAATTTGAGAAAGGAGGCAGGGAGCCATGTTAGAGTTTCCTCTAATAAATGATACCAGTCGGAAAATCATCCATATTGACATGGACGCCTTTTTTGCTCAGGTCGAGATGAGGGATGACCCCAGTCTTAAGGACAAGCCGGTTATTATCGGTCATGATCCCAGAAAAACAGGGGGACGTGGTGTGGTATCAACCTGTAATTACGAGGCTAGAAAATACGGTATCCATTCAGCCATGTCTTCTAAGGAAGCCTATGAACGTTGTCCTAATGCTGTCTTTATCTCAGGAAATTATAGCCATTACCGAGAGGTAGGGATGCAAATTCGTGAGATTTTTAAACGCTATACTGACTTGGTTGAGCCTATGTCTATTGACGAAGCCTATCTTGATGTGACGATAAATAAGCTTGGTGTCAAATCGGCGGTTAAGGTAGCCAAGCTTATCCAGTATGATATCTGGCAGGAACTTCACCTGACTTGTTCAGCAGGCGTTTCCTATAATAAATTTATCGCCAAACTAGCCTCTGATTTTCAAAAGCCTGCTGGTTTGACGGTGGTGCTTCCAGAGGAGGCTCAGGAATTTTTGGAAAAGCTCCCTATTGAAAAGTTTCATGGGGTAGGTAAAAAGTCAGTTGAACGTCTTCATGACATGGACATCTACACCGGTGCCGATCTTCTGAAGGTTCCTGAGATGACTCTGATTGATCGTTTTGGACGTTTTGGATTTGATCTCTTTCGAAAGGCTAGGGGGATTTCCAATAGTCCTGTTAGGCCCAATCGTGTCCGTAAATCTATCGGAAGTGAGCGAACCTATGGTAAGCTCCTGTATAATGACGATGACATCAAGGCTGAGTTGACTAAGAATGCTAGGCGAGTAGCTGAAAGTGCTCAGAAAACTAAAAAAGTCGGTCGTATTATTGTCATCAAGGTCCGTTATTCGGATTTCTCAACCTTAACCAAGCGTATGACCTTGGACAAATCGACCCAGGATTTCGATACCATCGAAAGGATTGCTCATACCATTTTTGATCAACTGGAGGAAAATAGCAGTGGTGTTCGCCTTTTAGGTGTTACCCTGACAGGTTTAGAGGACCAAGAGGGCAGGCAGTTAGATTTGGATGATTTGGAGTCATGATTTAAAAACAATATAATAGGTAGAGTTTTACTTCATTCTCTGAAAAGTGACCTTGAAGAATCATCAGACCTATGCTATCTTAAATAGTAACCAATAGAAATGAGGGAATAATCTTAATGAAAAAAGTTTTTACTTATCTGGGCTTGATTTTAGCAACCTGCTTGGTTCTTGTAGCCTGTGCTTCCAATAAACCAGCGGAAAAGAAAAAGGCCACACCAACACCGACAGAGCGTGCCAAGGCTGATGCGACGATTTTGATTGACACCATGCTTGGAAAATCAAGTAACGGTTTTTCAAAACTCTACGGAGAAAATTACGAAACATGGACTGAAACGAATGTCTTTGAAAAACAGGTTGCAGACACTATTGAAGAGAAGGGGTATACACCGGAAGAAAAGTATACGTTTAAATACATTGAAGGCTATGATGCCAAGACTCCAACTCAAGTACTTTCTAAGTTCCTTAAGGTCCGTCGTAATATGATTGGTAAGATTCAGGACTATAAGCTGAAGGATGTCAAAGTTAAGGGAAATGATGCGACAGTTACCTTTACTTCGCGTTCTGTTAGTGCCTATGGAGCTGCAGCTGCTGTTCGTACTCTCCTTATGAGTCTCTATGACAACGACATTGACAAGTTGAAACAATGGAATCAAGCTGATAACAACGATGTGGAAAAGGGTAAGGCCAAAGATCTCACAACGAAATTCCTTTATGGTGAAAACTTTAACGGTGATTTGACGCAATTTAAGGACATTGATAAAGAAATGTCCTACACACCTTTGACAGGTGCTGATAATCTGGAAAAGACCTTCAAGCTTACTAAAGATGATGGTGGAAACTGGACTATTTCTGTAGAAGATTATAAAGAGCTTGTCGAAGCCTTGGTCGACCATGATGAATCAGGAAGTAGAGCCGTTTACGCCGAACGTATCCATAAGAATTTGTCAGACTATCAACCTGAAGATAGTAGCGACTCAAGCAGTAAGTCATCAGGTAAGGATAAGTAGTGTTTTATTGGATTTGATGTTAAACATGTACGGAAAGCTGTTTTGGACGAAAAGAGTTGTCACATCAGTGGCAACTCTTTTCTATCTTGTTATTCTTCCTCTCACCCCCTATAACCTTTATCTATCACCACTTAGGTTTTTATTATTAGACGAGTTGGGATGAAGATGGTAAACTGTTATCACTAACTATTAATGAAAGTATCGAGGAATATAGATATGAAAAAATGGCTTGCAGGTTTAGGGATTCTTGGCTTGTCAGTTCTGACTTTGGTTGCTTGTGGAAACAAGAGTGACGGTAAGGCATCTGGTGAGAAGCAGACGATTACTGTTGCGACAGACTCTGATACGGCGCCTTTCACTTTCAAAAAAGGTGACGACTTCAAGGGGTATGATATTGATTTGGTCAAGGCTATTTTCAAGGATTCAGACAAGTATGAGGTCAAGTTTGTAACGACACCTTTTGATTCTATCTTGACAGGGGTGGATTCTGGACGTTATCAGATTGCGGCTAATGACTTCAACTACAATGAAGAACGTGCGCAGAAATATGGTTTCTCAGATCCGATTTCACGTTCTAACTATGCCATCACCAGTGCTGAGGGGACCAAGTATACCAGCCTAGACGATTTGTCTGGTAAGACGACAGAGGTGCTTCCTGGCTCTAACTACGCTCAGTTGCTTGAAAATTGGAACCATGCCAATGCGGACAAGACACCAATTACAATCAACTACGCTTCTAGCTCAACTGGTCTTTCAACACGTGTTCAACACATTCAAGAAGGAAAAATTGACTTTATCCTTTACGATGCCATTTCGTCTGAGTACATTGTCAAAGATCAAGGCTATAAGTTGGCAGTAAACAAGATTAAAGACGATATCGGTATGAAGACTGATGGTCTTGAATATCTTCTTTTCTCAAATGATAAGCAAGGTAAGGAACTCAAGACTTTTGTCAATAAACGTATCAAAGAACTTAAGAAGGATGGAACCCTTGTCAAACTCAGCAAGGAATACTTCGGTGGCGATTACGTCAGTGATTTGAAATAAGACTGTTAAAAGTTGAGACTGCTGTCTCAGCTTTTTGACGTTAATAAAGCTGAATTATCAGTGATATGATTTCCTTATCACTTTGATAAGAAAAGACTATTTCACAGACTTTCTGAGTCGTGCTAAAATGAATATTATAAAATTTATGATAAGATATTTGAACGGTTAGCTCTAGGCTAACCGACTTTTTTAGAAAGAAAGGGCGACATTGTGAAAAAGAGTATAGAAGCATTTAATCGGTTACCTTGGTACCTCCAAGTTGTCGTTGGCTTAATTGGTTTGAGAGTAGTTGTTGCTCTGGCTAATCTCTTATCATGGTTAGTGGAGATCCTTTGGGGCTATGTTTTGCAACTGGTTACGGTTGTCTTCAAATGGATTGCATCTTGGATGCCAGCTGGTAAGCTCTTCTCATGGAAGGCTGTCTTTGATGCAGTTCCTCAGATTGTAGAACGCTTGCCTTTAACCTTGGGATTGACTATTGCAGGGGCCTTCTTCGGTCTGATTTTGGCCCTTGTCTTTGCGGTTGTTAAAATCAATCGAGTACGTATCCTTTATCCGATTCAAGCCGTTTTTGTGAGTTTCTTGCGCGGGACACCAATTCTTGTCCAACTCATGTTGACTTACTATGGTATTCCACTCTTCCTTCGTTACTTGAATGGTGAGTTTGGTTTGGACTGGAACATTAATGAGATTCCACCAGCTATCTTTGCCATTACAGCCTTTGCCTTTAACGAAGCGGCTTACATGAGTGAAACCATTCGTGCAGCGATTCAAGCTGTGGATGCTGGAGAAATCGAAGCTGCCCGTTCTCTTGGGATGACATCAGCACAAGTTTACCGTCGTGTCATCATTCCAAATGCGGCAGTTATTGCGACACCAAGTTTGATTAACAGTTTGATTGGTTTGACTAAGGGAACATCACTTGCCTTTAGTGCTGGTATCGTCGAAATGTATGCACAGGCTCAAATCTTAGGTGGTGCTGACTATCGTTACTTTGAACGTTATATCTCAGTGGCTCTTGTATACTGGGCAATCTCAATCTTGATTGAGTACATTGGTCGTTCAGTTGAAAATCACATGGCCATTAAGGCGCCTGAAGTGACTGACATTTCTGGAATTGGAGGTGACCGCTAATGATTAGTATCAAAAATTTGACCAAAGAATTTTCAGGACAAAAGGTTCTCGATGGCATTGATATTGACATTGAAAAGGGTGAAGTTGTAGCTCTTGTTGGTGCCTCTGGTGCAGGGAAGTCGACTATCCTTCGTAGCTTGAACTATTTGGAACAGCCTGATTCTGGTACCATTACCATTGATGATTTCAAGGTAGATTTCGAAACAATTACCAAAGAGCAAATCCTTACTCTTCGTCGTAAGTTGTCCATGGTGTTCCAACAGTTCAACCTCTTTGAACGTCGTACAGCCTTGGATAATGTTAAGGAAGGTCTTAAGATTGTTAAGAAACTTTCTGACGACGAAGCTACCAAGATTGCTAAAGAAGAGCTCGCTAAGGTTGGGCTTTCTAATCGTGAAAATCACTACCCACGTCACTTGTCAGGTGGTCAAAAGCAACGTGTGGCCTTGGCTCGTGCCCTTGCAATGAAGCCTGATGTACTCTTGCTTGACGAACCGACATCTGCCCTTGACCCTGAGTTGGTTGGTGAGGTTGAAAAATCAATCGCTGATGCGGCTAAGTCAGGTCAGACCATGATTTTGGTTAGTCACGACATGAACTTTGTTTATCAAGTAGCTGACAAGGTGCTCTTTCTTGAAAAAGGGCATATCCTTGAACAAGGAACACCTGAACAAGTCTTTAACCATCCAAAAGAAGAACGAACAAAAGAATTTTTCGCTTCTTATTCAAAACAATATCTTTAAGATGGGATTTTTGTTACAATAGAAAAGGTAGTGGGATAAGCCTACAGTTTAGTCCATAGTCAAAATCCCACAAGGATGATTAGGAACTTTTGAATGTTTCAAAGGCGACTATAGTCCAATCAGAGGCTGCA
The DNA here is from genome assembly GCF_001837325.1 of Streptococcus sp. HMSC065H07. Lineage (NCBI taxonomy): Bacteria > Bacillati > Bacillota > Bacilli > Lactobacillales > Streptococcaceae > Streptococcus > Streptococcus sp. HMSC065H07. The sequence goes on along the minus strand of NZ_KV832029.1, from coordinate 75,317 downwards.
TCGTGCAGTTATTACTAGTCGAATTTAGAGGTTGGAGAATGTTATCTCAGCCTTTTCTATTTTTCACTTTAGGATGATTTATGTTATTAAATATTTTTAAATTTTATCTCTTAGGCCTTGTGATTGCTTTCTTTGTGTGCTTGGTGATTGGTGCCATTTGGCTTGGATGGCGTGCGTTACGTCGTGCTGACAAGACAGTTAAGGAGCGACAAGGTGCCCTCTATGATGCTATTATGATGTCGATGGTTTCGATTCCAGTTTTGGCATTTGCTTTTATGGCGATTCTTATCGTGCTGAATGCATAATTCTAGCTTTGTTGGCACATTAGGTGTAAGATATCTCTACAAGAAAATCATATAAGGAGTTACTCATGTACGATACAATTGTTATTGGAGCTGGTCCTGCGGGGATGACTGCAGCACTTTATGCAGCTCGTGCCAACCTTAAAGTGGCAACTTTGGAGCAAGGTGCTCCTGGTGGACAGATGAATAACACGTCTGATATTGAAAATTACCCTGGTTTTGAAAGTATTTCTGGTCCAGAATTGTCAATGAAGATGTTTGAACCCTTGGAAAAATTGGGCGTTGAAAATCTTTATGGTATTGTGTCTGGTATCGAAGACAAGGGTGACTATAAAGTTGTCAAAACTGGTGATGAGGAGTACCAAACCAAGACAGTTATCATTGCGACCGGTGCTAAACACCGTCATATTGGTGTTGCTGGTGAAGAAGAGTACAACAGCCGTGGTGTATCTTACTGTGCGGTGTGTGATGGTGCCTTCTTCCGTAATCAAGACCTCTTGGTTGTTGGTGGTGGAGACTCTGCCGTTGAAGAAGGAATTTATTTGACACGCTTTGCCAATAGCGTGACTATTGTTCACCGTCGTGATGAATTGCGTGCCCAAAAGGTTCTTCAAGACCGTGCCTTCGCCAATGAAAAGGTCAAGTTTATCTGGGATTCAGTTGTTGAAGAAATCAAGGGTGATGACATCAAGGTTCGCAGTGTTGATATCAAGAATGTCAAAACTGGTGAGGTGACTAACCACGAATTTGGCGGTGTCTTTGTTTATGTGGGACTTGATCCAGTTTCAGATTACTTGACAGGTCTCGACATCACTGACCAAGATGGTTGGGTAATTACAGATGATAAGATGGCGACACGTATTCCTGGTATCTTTGCCATTGGGGATGTCCGCCAGAAAGACCTTCGCCAAATTACAACAGCCGTAGGGGATGGTGCCACAGCTGGTATCGAAGCCTACAACTACGTGACTGCACTTGGTGATAAGTAACATGAATGGAAACTCGGGAGGTTCTCGAGTTTTTTGTGTTTGTTTGATGCTCTTTAGCCATTCTAGCCTCCTTTGGAGCAACATCTATGTGTGGTTTTTTGGTATAATAGAAAAGTCTTACTAAAAATCAGTAAAAACGAGGTGACTGACTTGCGTGTTGTAGCAGGTGAATTTGGCGGACGTCCGCTTAAAACGTTAGAAGGCAAAACGACTCGTCCAACAACGGACAAGGTCAAGGGTGCCATTTTCAATATGATTGGTCCTTTCTTTGATGGAGGGCGTGTTTTGGATCTCTTTTCTGGGAGCGGTAGCCTGGCTATTGAGGCTATCAGTCGTGGTATGTCGTCTGCTGTCCTCGTGGAAAAGGATCGTCGGGCACAAGCTATTATCCAGGAAAATATCAAGATGACCAAGAGTGAGAAGCAGTTTCAACTTTTGAAGATGGATGCAGCGCGTGCATTGACACAATTGACGGGTCAATTTGACTTGGTGCTTTTAGATCCGCCTTATGCCAAAGAGCAGATTGTGGCTAATATTACTCAGTTAGAGGAGCAAGGGCTCTTGGCTGAAGAAGTTATGTTGGTTTGCGAGACGGATAAGACTGTGGACTTGCCTGAAGAAATTTCAAACTTTGGGATTTGGAAGCAGAAAACCTATGGTATCAGTAAGGTGACCGTTTACGTGCGTTAGCCTTTGTAGGGAAGTTGTAGAAAGGAATGCTATGACAAAGATTGCTATGTTTACGGGGTCTTTCGATCCAATTACCAATGGGCATATGGATATTATTGCCAGAGCCAGCAAGCTCTTTGATGAGCTCTATATTGGACTATTTTATAATAAAAATAAGCAGGGCTTCTGGGACATTGAGACTCGCAAGTGTATCTTGGAAGAGGTTGTAGCAGATCTTCCCAATGTCAAGGTTATAACGGCCCACGATAGTCTGGCTGTAGATGTCGCCAGGGATCTTGGGGTGACTTATCTGGTTAGAGGCCTTCGTAATGCGACAGATTTTGACTATGAGGCTAATATGGATTATTTCAATAAGGGGCTGGCGCCTGAGCTTGAAACGGTTTATTTGATTGCTAGTCATGAGGTGACACCAGTGTCATCGAGTCGTGTGCGTGAGTTGATTTATTTTGAGGGGGACATTAGTTCTTATGTTCCTCAAGCAGTTGTTAAGGAAGTGGAGGCCAAGCGTGGCAAACAAGAACGAATCTAAATCACTATTAGGGAAAATTTGGCGTATTAAGTGGTGGTTGCTAAGTATTTTTACAGTACTGTTCCTCCTGTTTGCTCTCTTTTTCCCGCTAAATAATTATTATGTTGAGCTTCCAGGTGGGGCTTTTGATACCAAGGAAGTCTTGACTGTAGATAAGAAAGCTGATGATTCAAAAGGATCCTACAATTTTGTGGCGGTGGCTCAAACCAAGGCGACTTTGGCCCTCATGCTCTATGCTCAGCTTAATGATTTTGCAAAGCTTCAAACAGCTGAAGAGGCGACTGGAAATTACTCTGATGAAGATTTTATGCGTATCAATCAATTCTACATGGAGACTTCCCAAAACCAGGCGATTTATCAGGGCTTGACTCTGGCTGGTAAGGAGGCTAGCTTGGAGTATATGGGTGTTTATGTGCTTCAGGTGGCTGATGATTCTAGTTTCAAGGGTGTCCTTAATATTGCGGATACGGTGACAGCTGTCAATGGCAAGACCTTTGATAATTCTACTGACTTGATTAAATACGTCCAAGGACTTAAGTTGGGTTCAAAAGTCAAGGTCACTTATACGACAGAGGACAAAGAAAAGACTGCCACTGGTAAGATAATTAAGATTGCTAATGGTAAAAATGGTATCGGTATTGGTTTGACGGATCATACTGAGGTCAAGAGTCCTGAAAACGTGAAGTTTAAACTTGATGGTGTTGGTGGACCAAGTGCGGGGCTTATGTTTACTTTGGCTATTTACGATCAGGTGTCTGGTCAAGACCTCAAGGCTGGTCGTAAGATTGCTGGAACAGGAACCATTGAAAAGGATGGGGCTGTCGGTGATATCGGTGGCGCCTACCTCAAGGTGAAATCAGCGGCTGATAGTGGCGCAGATATTTTCTTCGTGCCAAATAATCCAGTAACTAAGGAAATGAAAAAGGCTGATCCGGATGCCAAGACTAACTATCAAGAGGCCAAGGAAGCTGCCAAGAAACTGGGGACCAAGATGAAAATCGTTCCTGTTAAAACAGCTCAAGAAGCCATTGATTATTTGAAAAAGACTAAGTAAGAAGAGAGAGTAGGACAGGCAGAAATCCATGATTTTTGTCCTAGTCTTACTCTCTTTTTAAGGTCAAAGTGTTATAATAGTCTTTATGAAAAAACGTTATAGAACAGTCAATGATTACTATCGTGAAATTTTTGGCGAAAAGATTTTCAAACTTCCTATAGATGCGGGCTTTGATTGTCCCAACCGTGATGGCACAGTGGCTCACGGTGGCTGTACCTTTTGTACGGTATCGGGGTCTGGGGACGCCATTGTAGCTCCTGAGGCGCCGATTCGTGAGCAGTTTTACCATGAGATTGACTTTATGCACCGCAAGTGGCCAGAAGTTCAGAAATATCTGGTTTATTTTCAAAATTTTACCAATACCCACGCTCCGCTTGAGGTTATCAAGGAACGCTACGAACAGGCTATCAATGAGCCTGGTGTTGTTGGCATCAATATCGGTACTCGCCCAGACTGTTTGGCAGATGATGTGATTGATTATCTGGCAGAACTCACAGAACGTATGCATGTGACTGTTGAACTTGGTTTGCAGACGACTTATGAAGAAACGTCAGAACTCATTAACCGAGCACACAGCTATGAACTCTACGTGGAGACCGTTAAGCGCCTGCGTGAGCGTGCGCCAAAGGCTGAAATTGTATCGCACCTGATTAATGGATTGCCAGGGGAAACCCACGAGATGATGGTGGAAAATGTTCGCCGTTGTGTGACGGACAATGACATTCAGGGAATCAAACTCCACCTCCTCCACCTGATGACCAATACGCGTATGCAAAGAGATTACCACGAGGGGCGTCTTAAATTGCTGAGTCAGGACGAGTATGTGTCAATCATCTGTGACCAGTTGGAAATCATTCCTAAGGATATCGTCATTCATCGGATTACTGGTGATGCGCCGCGAGATATGTTGATTGGTCCTATGTGGAGTCTCAACAAGTGGGAAGTCCTTAATGCCATTGACAAAGAGATGGAACGTCGTGATTCGTGGCAAGGGTGCAAAGTAGCTAGCGAGAAGGAGGAAAAAGCATGATTAAACGACCCATTCATCTATCTCATGACTTTTTAGCAGAAGTGCTGGATGATGAGAGTGTAGCTATCGATGCGACCATGGGAAACGGCAATGATACAGCCTTTCTGGCTGGCCTTGCCAAGAAGGTCTATGCTTTTGACGTGCAGGAGCAGGCGCTTGAAAAAACCAGTCAACGCTTGTCAGATCTGGGAATTGAAAATGCGGAACTCATTTTAGATGGTCACGAAAATCTGGACCATTATGTCACGGAACCTATTCGAGCAGCTATTTTCAATCTGGGCTACCTGCCATCTGCAGACAAAAGTGTCATCACTAAGCCCCATACGACTCTTGAGGCCATTGAGAAAATCCTTGACCGCTTAGAGGTTGGTGGGCGCTTGGCTATTATGATTTACTACGGTCATGATGGTGGTGATATGGAGAAGGATGCTGTGCTAGAGTACGTTATCGGTTTGGACCAGCGTGTTTTCACAGCTATGCTTTACCAACCCCTTAATCAAATTAATACCCCACCATTTTTGGTGATGTTGGAGAAATTACAATGATTACAGATATTAAAGAAAAACTTGCAGATATGCAGGCCAAATATATTGATAAGCAGAGTGCCGAGGGTACTTTGAAAAAGGTTGATAATCGTAAAACGGCTAAGATCAAGAAAAAGTTAGCTAGTCTTGAGGTCGAACGTTGCCATAAACTTTTAGCCAAGGAAGATGTCACTGCCATTGATAAAAAAATTAGTAAGCAAAAAGAACTATTCTCAAACTGTTGTCATAAGGAAGGGTAGGTGAAGCTATGCATCTATCGTTAGCTTTGCTTGTTCTTCTTTTTAGCTTGATTTTATCGAACGTTATCAACCGTGTCTTTCCACGTCTTCCCCTACCCTTGATCCAAATTATTTTTGGAGTGGGTATCGGTTTTCTTTTTAAGGGACGTGCTTTCGAGCTTGAAACGGAACTTTTCCTAGCTTTCATTATTGCTCCCTTGCTGTTTCGTGAGGGTGAAGAAAGTGATATTACCAGTATTCTACGTAACTGGAAACTCATTCTATTTTTGATTTTTCCAGTTATCTTTGTGTCTACGCTGGGAATCGGTTATCTTGCTAAGGCTGTCTTGCCTGCCTCAGTGCCTTTGTCTGCCTGCCTAGCCATTGGGGCAGCCCTTGGACCAACGGATTTGGTGGCCTACTCAGCTATTTCTAAACGCTTCAGTTTTCCAAAGTGGATTAGCTATATTTTGCAGGGTGAAGGACTTCTAAACGATGCCTCTGGCTTGGTTGCCTTTCAGGTGGCGGTGACCGCTTTGACAACGGGTGCTTTCTCCCTCCTTGATGCGAGCTGGAATTTGGTTATTTCTGTGCTTGGTGGTTTTTTAGTTGGCTTGATTACAGCCTTATTTAATCGTCTCTTTTTAACCATTTTGGACAATATGGATGCTGCTGATGTCACAGGTGCTCTCTTACTAGAGTTGGTACTACCGATTTCCTCTTACTTTGTAGCCGAGGAAATTCATGCTTCTGGAATTATTGCTGTTGTCGTAGCAGGGATTTCGCTTGCCAGTCGTTTCAAAAAAATCACCGTTTTTGATGCTAAGTTGGATAGTGTTTCTCATACGATTTGGGGAACCATTACCTTCATGCTTAATGGCATGGTCTTTTTCCTCTTGGGAACAGAACTTCCAACCCTAGCAGCCCCAGTACTGCGTAGCACTACCTACGATAATCTCTGGATGCTTCTTGCTATCGTCCTTTTAACAGCGACCATGTTTGGCATTCGTTTTGTTATGATTAGTGCGGTATTTGCCCAAAGAGCTTGGAGGGCCAAACGATCACTGAAAAAAATCTGGAAGGGTGCTACTCTTTTAACCTTTTCTGGTGTTAAAGGAACGGTCTCTATTGCAACCATCCTTTTGCTTCCGGTTGCCAATATGACGGCTTTGGAACATAGTCTCTTGCTCTTTACGGTAGCGGGTGTCACTTTATTAAGTTTCTTAACAGGTATCTTAGTCCTACCTAAGCTAGCCACTGGACCAGCGCACACAACCAACCATTATATGCAGATTGCCATTCTTAATGATGTGGTCGGTGAGTTGGAAAAAGATCTAAAACAGTCAACTAATCAAGGAGCTGTCTATGCTACTATTGACAACTACAATCAACGCTTGGAAGATTTAATCTTGGAGCAGGAATCAAATGATGTCAAAGAAGAGTTGGCCAATATCCGAGTCATGATTATGGAAATTGAGAGTGAGGGTCTGGAATATGCCTACAAGAAGGGTAAGATTTCAGAACTCGAATATAGTCTCTACCAACGTTATATCAAGAGCTTAGAGCGTCGTATTAACCGTGGTTTTGTCTCTAGTCTTTCTTACGCTCTAGCTGTCTTTGTGCGTGGCCTTCGTAGATTGTTGCACTTGGTTCTTACTTTCAAGTTTCGTATTAATCAGGATGAAACTAGGAGGGGTCCTAGGTTGACGGAAGAAAACCGTGACCATATGGCTGAACTTTATTTAACAAATACGGAGCAGATTTTAGAAGCCTTGAGTAATCTGGAAGGTGTTTATCATTCAGATCTCTTGTCTTATTTGAAGCGCAATCGACTTCAAGAGGCTGAGATTATTCAGTCAGGTGCCTTTGTTGAGCGGGTTATCACCCACCTTCATCCAGACAATGTCGATGAAATGTTACGAGGCTACTATTTGGAACGTAAGGTTATTAACGAGTACGAGCAGGCTGAGCTTATCTCTAGCCGTTACGCCAAACAGCTCCGTAAGGAGGTCAATACTCTTGAGGATTACTCTCTCAAAGAAACTAGCAACACTTTAACCTATGATATGATTAATTTGGCTCGAGGTCGAGCTTAAGCAGGCGTTTAGAGTATACAGCTTGTAGCTAAATGAGCAAAAAAGTCAATTTTTTAGAAAAAATATTGACTTTTTGTTTTTTTAGGGGTATAATTTCAGCGAAAAATTCATTTTTCTAAAAATTTTATGAGAATGTTCCTATGGAGGTTTATTTTGTCTATTAATAAGTTGTCTAAATACGGTATCGTTTTGGTTGCAGCTATTACAGTTGCGACTGTAGCACAGTCCCAATTCGGTCAGTCGTCTTCAAAAGTGTATGCCGATGAAATTGCTAGTACGGCACCAAAAACGAGTGAAGTTCCAAGTATAGCACCTGCTACTAGCGAAAACGTTAGTTCAGTGCCAACAACGAGTGAAGAACCAGCAGTAGCCTTGACTTCAGAAAATAGCGAAGCACCAGAAACAAGTGCTTTATATTCAGAACTTGGAGGTCGTGCAGTAACTCCAACTGGTATAGTTTCATCGACAAGTACAACGTCAAGTGAGAATTCAAGTGACAAGAATGAGACTGAAGAAGATAAGTCATTTTATTTCCGTTATGTAGAGCATACAGACAGTGGTGACATAGAAACGGGGACTGGCGTCTTCAGCTCTAATGAAGATGGGCGTTTCGTTCTTCCTGAGGGAGATAATTATAGGTATTCTTACTATACAATCACGTCAGATGATGGAAAGAGTTTTAAAGCTGGAGATGTCATACCTTATGATAGTCCACTTTTAAAACATCCTAATTTTGATGACAATGCTATAACATATACCTACTATAAAAATAAACCTTCTGTAGAAGGGAACATTGTCGTTAACTCAATCAATAGACCTTCATGGCATCATGGAGATTCTATTTCTTATCATGTTCGTTATGGTGTTTTTGAGAGAAATAGTAAATACGGTGTTCCAGCAGTAATTGATATCGCACCTTATGACACTGTTGTTGTACCTTTGGATAAGGAGGTAACAGTAAGCGCTAAAACTATACCAGGCTATACTTTAGATAGCGCTAATAAATACGAAACTGGTTCTGATATACCTGATAATACGTTGAAGTTATCTTCCTCATATTTTGTTACTGATAATACTGGAACACCAATGGCCATGTTCCTTTATAAAAAGAACAATAGTGAGACACCATTTAAAGATAGTTTAACTCCATCTGCAAAACCATCATCTCAGTCTGAAGGTCCGTTAACCTATACTGTTATTTATCATTTTACTGGTGAGGATCCACGTTCTGTAGAATATACGATAGAGCCTGGTGAGACGGAACATTTAGGATTTGGCGGTAAAGGTGCCGCATCCTTTCCAGTCATTAGCGGTACACCATCCTTTTACGAAGTTAGCTATGACAGAGTAAAAGCTGGTAAAACGCTTTATGAATTTTGGCAATATGACTATCGTACTCATAACGCAGATGGTACTCCTAAAGTTACCGACACATCTTCTACACCCGCGACAAGCACAACGCCTGCTACTAGTGAAGCACCTGCGGTTAGCACAACGCCTGCTACTAGTGAAGCTCCAGCTGTAAGCACAACGCCGGCTACTAGTGAAACACCTGCGGTTAGCACAACGC